>NZ_JBFARO010000083.1:0-34466 GCF_040677125.1 Actinomadura sp. NPDC049382 | reverse complement strand
GCGCGGTCGACCTCGCCCACCGCACCGGGTCCCCGCCCGCCGAGTCCGCCGCGCTCGACGCGCTCGCCGCCGTGCAGAGCTGGGTCGGCGACCCGTTCGCCACGGCGGCCACGGCCCGCCGCCGCGTCACCCTCCTGGAGTCCGCGCCGGCCGGCCCCGCCGTCACCCACGAGTTCGTCCAGGCCCTCGGCGAGGCCGCCCAGACCGCGATCGGCGCCGGGGACCTGCCCGGCGCCCGGCGCTGGGCGCGGCGGCTCGCCGACCACCCGTCGCTGGCCGAGGTGGGGCACCGCGCGACGAGCTGGCAGCTGGTCGCGGACGCGCTCGCGGGCGACGTCGACGGCGTGCTCGGCGGCGCCGTCCGGCTCCTGGACGCGTGGCGGCGCAGCGGCGACCCCGTCCGGGCGGACCTCGAACCCGCGGTGACCGCCGTCGCCACGGTCCATAGCCTGCGCGGCGACGGGGAGGCCCGGCGGGAGTGGGACGAGGTCCTGGAGGGGGTCGGCGCGTCGCCGAGCCGGCTCCACGGCTACGGCGCGGTCTTCGACGCCATGCTGCTCCTCCACCGCGGACAGGCGCCGGAAGCGCTGGAGCGGACGGCCCACGAGCCCGGCGAGGTCTGGAGGTGGGTCACCTGGACCTGGCTCCACTGGTACGTCGCGCTCCGCGCGGAGGCCAGCGTGCTCGCCGGCGCACCCGACGCCGGCCGGCGCCTGGCCGACGCCCGGAAGCTCACGGCGGGCAATCCGGTGGCCGGGGCCATCGTGGAGCGCGCCGAGGCACTGCTGGACGGCGACACGAAGCGGCTGCTCGCCACGGCGGACGCGTTCGACGCCGCCGGCTGCCGCTACCAGTCGGCCCGGACCGCCGTCCTCGCGGGCGGCGAGCACACCGCCCGCGGAGCGCAGGCGCTCGCCGCCCTCGGCCTGGCGCCCATGACCGTCCGGTAGCGGAGCCGGGCCCGGTCACCGTGCCCGGTACTGGCGGCACTCGCCCGTGAAGACCTCGGCGAGTTCGGCCTCGATGATCGCGCCCGCCAGCCGTTCGGCGGGCGTGCCGTCCACGCCGCCGGGATCGCGGTAGACCTGGGCGGCGAGGCCGTCGGTCACGGCGGCGAGGCGGACGGCCGCGGGCCACGGGTCCAGGCCGGGCTCGACCTCCCCGCACTCCTTGCCGTTGCGGACGGCCCGCGCGAGGTCGGCGCGCAGCGCGCGGGCCGTGCGGATGTCGACCTCGGCGAGGGCGGGGGCGTCCAGGGCGCGGCCGGCGAAGGCCCGGGCGACGCGGAACTCGGTGCGGCGCTCCTCGTTCAGCGGCAGCAGTTCCGCCATCGCCTCGGCCAGCACGTGCGAGATGGGCCGCCGGTGCTGCGTCCCGGCCCGGACCCGCTCGTCGATCCTGCTCCGGATCCGCGCGCTGACGTGGTCGAACGCGTGCAGGAGCATGTCGTCCTTGGTGCGGAAGTAGTGCTGCACCAGGCCGACCGAGATCCCGGCGGCGGCGGCCGTGCGGGCGACGGTGACGGCGTCCAGGCCGTGCTCGGAGATGAGCGCGCAGACGGCGACCGCGATCTGCCGGCGGCGCTGCTCATGGTCGGCTGTCCTCGGCACTTGATAACCATACCACCGTACGATAAAAACCGTATGTCCGTATTGTTATCCGCTCACCCCTTGCGAGGACCCCATGCGCAGCCGTCTGCGGCGTGCCGCCGCGGGCCTGGCGGCCCTGCTGCTCTGCTTGCTCGCCGTCACCCCGATCGCGCCGGCCGAGGCCCGGACCGACCGGTACGGGGACATCGACGCCTTCGTCCGGGACCGGATGAAGGCCGCCCGCGTCCCCGGGCTCTCCTACGCCGTCGTCGGCCCCGGCGGCCCGGTCCACCAGCGCTGGTGGGGGACCGACGGCCGCGGCGACCCCGTCACGGCCGAGACCCCGTTCCTGTGGGGCTCGGTCGCCAAGCCGGTCACCGCCACCGCCGTGATGGCCCTGGTCGAGTCGGGCCGGCTCGGCCTGGACGACCGGGTCACCGAGCACCTGCCCGGCTTCCGGTTCGGCGGCGCGGCGCACGCCTCCAAGGTGACGATCCGCCACCTGCTGCACCAGACCTCCGGCCTGCCCGCCTCCGCCACCGTCAAGGTCGCCGACTGCCTGGACGCCGGCTGCCCCCGCCCGGCCGGACGCCTCCGCGCCCTCGACGGGGTCGAGCCCCTCGGCCCGCCCGGCACCGCCTACGCCTACACCAGCGCCAACTACCTGGTCCTGACCGCCGTGGTCGAGGCGGTCACCGGCCGCCGCTACGCCGACTACCTGCGGGAGGTGGTGCTCGCCCCGGCGGGCATGGACGGCACCATCGCCGACGCGGCCTCAGCGCGCGAGCGCCGCCTCGCCCCCGGCCACCAGCTGCTGTGGGGCTTGCCCGCCGCGACCGCGGACGGGATCGACGACTCCGGCGCCGGCTACGGCTATCTGGGCGGTGACCTCGGGGACCTGGCCGCCTTCGCCGCCTTCCAGCTCCGCGGCGCACCGGGCGTCCTATCGCCCGCATCGGTGCGGCTCATGCGCCGGGAGGGCACGCTCCAGCCGACCGGCGCCGGGACGGGCTACGGCCTGGGCTGGCGCGTCGGCGGCCTGGACGCGCCGCTGGACCGCGCCGTCTGGCACACCGGCGGCACCCCCGGCTATTCGGCGCTGTTGTTCCTGCTGCCGGAGCGGAACCTCGCCCTGGTCCTCCAGCAGAACATGTACGGGCTCCTCCAGGACGGGGCGGTCATGCACATCGGCTTCGGCGCCGCACGCATGCTCGCGGGCGGGCGGCAGAGCCCCGCCCCGTCCGCCGCGCCGTACTACCTGGCCGTCGGCACGACCACGGCGCTGGCCGCCGCGCTCATCCTCGCCGCCGGACGCGCGGCATGGCTCCTGCGCCGCCCCGCGTCCACCGCCACCGGACCGCGCGCCGCCGCCGCGACGGCCGCCTGGATCCTGGCGGGCGCACTGCCGTGGATCGCCGCGGTCCCGCTCATGCGGATGGGCCTGCGCCAGGTCTGGACGTGGGTCCCGGACGCGACGGCCGCCCTCGGCGCCGCCGCCACCGCCGGCGCCGCCACCGCCGTGCTGCGCCTCGTCCTCGCCCTGCGATCGAGAAGGCGCCGCACCGGCTGACCTGCTCAGGGGGACGAGGCGTCCTGGGCGGTGATCCAGGCGGCGACCTGGGCGCGGGAGGAGTAGCCGAGCTTGGCGAGGATGTGCTCGATGTGGGAGTCGGCGGTGCGCTTGGCGATCGTGAGCCGCTCGGCGATGTCGCGGTTGGACAGCCCCTCGGCCACCAGCACCGCGACCTGCAGTTCGCGTTCGGTCAGCGGGTGCGCGCCGCCCGCCGGCCGGGCCGCGGGCGCGCCGGGCGCGGCCGCCGGCTCGCCGAGCGCGTCGTCGACGGCCTCGGCGAGCGGCATCCGCTGGCCCTCCTCGAAGGCCGCGCGGTACCGCTCCTCCCCGAGGGCCGTGACCGCCTGGTCGATGTGGACGTCCCGGAGCACGGCGTGGTGGGGGCCGAACCAGGCGGTCTGGGTGGTCTCGCGCATCCGGTCGGACGCCCCGAGGAGCCGCGCCGCGCGGACGAACTCGCCGCCGCTGCACAGGCATCCGGCGATCCCCTCCAGGCCGAGGGTGACGCCCAGCCCGTCGTTGAGGTCGCGCTTGATCCGGAGCGACCGGCGGAGCCGGCCCAGCGACTCGTCGAGGTCGCCGGCGAGCCACAGCGCGAGCCCGCACACGAGCATGCCGTAGGAGCGGGCCCACAGCTCGCCGCGCTCCTCGCCGAGCCGGACCGCCCGGTCGCCGTGCGCGACGGCCGCGGGCAGGTCGTTCTTGAACAGGTACGCCACCGCCCGGAACACCTCGGTGAGCAGGACGAACAGGTCGTCGTAGCCCGTCTCGCCGTACAGGTCGCCGGCGGTGCCGAGCAGCCGCAGCGACAGGTCGAAGTCGCCGGCGAACAGGGCCGCGGCGCCCTGGCCGGCGAGGGCGGCCGCGGCGCCGTCCTGGTCGCCCTCCGCCCGCGCCTGCGCGAGCGCCCGCTCCAGCAGTTCGCCCGAGACGGCGAGGTCGTTCTGCAGCGTCATCGTCAGCGCGGCCACCGTGAGGAAGTCCGACCAGCCGGGCCCGGTGGTGTCGCGGGTCTCCAGTAGCCGGTCCATCCAGTGGCGGCTCTCGCCGAGGAGGCCGTTCAGCGCCCAGAAGCGGCCGAGGGCGGCCATGGACTCCCGGAGCGTCTCCTCGTCCGCGGTCGTGAGCACCTGCCCGAGCAGCGCCCGGATGTTGGCGCGCTCGCAGCCGAACCAGTCGAGCCAGCGGACCTGCGCCGCGCTGGACAGGTCGAGGCGGGCGCGGCGCAGCAGCCCGGCGTACCAGTCGAAGCAGCGGTCGCGGAGCCGGACCTCCTCGCCCGCGCCGTCCGCGGCGAGGCGCTCGGCCCCGTACTCGCGCAGGGTGTCGAGCATCCGGTAGCGGACGCGGCCGCCGCGGTCGGCGCGCTGCACGACCGACTTCTCCAGCAGGCCCGTGAGCACCTCGACGATCTGCGCGGCGGGCAGCCCGCCGCCGGCGCAGACCTGCTCGACCGCGTCCAGGTCGAAGTCGGTGGCGAACACCGACAGCCGCGCCCACAGCAGCCGCTCCTCGGCCGAGCAGAGCTCGTGGCTCCAGTCGACCGCCGCCCGCAGCGTCTGGTGGCGCTGCAGGCTGGTGCGCCGGCCGCGGACCTGGAACAGGTGGGTGCCGAGCCGGCCGAGCATCTGGTCCAGCGAGAACGTCCGCAGCTGGACGGCGGCGAGCTCGATCGCCAGCGGGATGCCGTCGAGGCGGTCGCACAGCCGGACGACGACGTCGCGGTCGTCGCGGGTGAGCGTCCACCCCTGGACGGTCGCGGCGGCGCGCTCGGCGAACAGCTTCACCGAGTCGCACTCCTCGCCGTCGGCGGCCGGGCCGGACCGGGGCCGGCCCAGCGGCGCGACGCGGAAGGTGTGCTCGCCCATCACGTCGAGCGGCTGGCGGCTGGTCGCGAGGACGCGCAGCCCGGGCGCGGCCCGCAGCAGCAGCTCGGCCAGCATCGCGCAGTCGTCGACCAGGTGCTCGCAGGTGTCGAGGACGAGCAGCAGCCGCAGGTCGGCGAGGTGGTCGGCGAGCCGCGCGATGGCGGAGTCGCCCCGCTCGGCCACGCCGAGCGCGTCGCAGATCGTCTGCGCCAGCAGGGTCGGCTCCGTCAGCCCGGAGAGCCCGACGAAGGCCACCCCGTCGGCGAAGGCGTCCTGCGCGAGGCCGGCGGCGCGCACCGCGAGCCTGGACTTGCCGACGCCGCCCGGCCCCGTCAGCGTGACGAGCCGGTGCGTCTCGACGAGCCGCCGTACCTGCTCCAGTTCCGCCTTGCGGCCGATGAAGCTGGTGAGTTCCGCGGGCAGTCTTCCCGTCTGCCGTTCCAGGGCCGCGGTCAGCGACAAGGCCGCCTCCAGTCAGCTAAGCCGTCAGTCCGGCTACCAGGGGGACTCTTGAAGTGTAGTCAACGGGACACGGACGGCTACCGTATTCGCGAACGGCTCCCGAATCGGTACGCGAATCGGTTCTTCTACCGATGCGCCGGCGCCGGCGGTCCCGCCACGATGTGTCCCGGCCTGACGGGGCGGGCCGCGGGCGCCCTGACGGGTGCGCCGGGCCGGCGGCCGGAGATCCGAGGGGGAGTCTCCGGCCGCCTCCCGCGGGCGGCGGGCGGGGCGGGGGCCCCGCGACGGGGGATGGGGGCACTGCGTGACCGTCGACCTGTACAGCTGGGACGTGCGGAGCGGCGACGGGACGCGCGCCGGTCCCGGAGGGGTCAGCGGCGACCGGGCCCGCGCGCTGGAGGCCCTGGTCGCGGCGCTGCGGGCGGAACCGCCGGGCGCTCGGGGGTCGCTGTGGGCCGTCCGCCTCGGGCTGCGGCGGAACCCGGAGTACGACTACGCGGGCCTCCTGGCCACCGGCGTCCGCGATCCCGATTCCGGCGCGGTCACCGTTGAGGGTCTTCTGCCGGATTCGACGATTCGGTAGGCGCGCTTGTGGCGGCTTTTCTGTGGAGGATGAGAAGCGCCGTGTCGTCCGCCAATCTGCCGCGCGTGTATTCCTGCAACTCGTGGCGGACGGTCGGGGCGATGTCCTCGGCGGGGACGCCCTTCCACGAGGCCACTCGCTCTTCCAGCGGGTAGAAGGCGCCGGCCGGATTCCGGGCCTCGGTGACGCCGTCGGTGCACAGCAGAAGTGTGGAGCCGTACGGAAAGTCGAACCATTTGACGGGGCGCGGTTCGCCGCTGAGCGAGGCGAGCCCGAGTGGTACGGACGCTTCGCCGAGCGGCACCCGGCCGGTGCGCTCCTCGTCGATGAGGTAGGGCGGGATGTGGCCGCAGTTGATGGCCTGGACCTTGGTCTCCGCGCCGACGCCCAGGACGAACGCGGTGACGAAGCGCTCCTCCTCGCCCGTCTGGACGGCGAAGGAGTTGTGCCGCAGCACCGATTCCTCGAGTGCCGCCACGACGCCGCCGAGGGTGGGCTCCGCCAGCGCCGCCTCGCGGAAGGAGCTGAGCACCGAGAACGCCGTGCTGATCGCGGGCAGCCCCTTGCCCTGGACGTCGGCGATGAACGCGCGGCTGCCGTAGGGCGTGGCCACGACCTCGTAGACGTCGCCGCCGACCAGGCTGTCCTCCTCGACCGGTTCGTACAGGCCGTGGACCGTGAGCTCGCCGGTGGTGAGGGGGAACGGGCGCAGGATCTGGCGCTGCAGGGCCGCCGCGGCGGAGCGCAGCCGGGTGATCTCCCCTTCCCGGAGGACGCGCCGCGCCGCCTGGGCCACGCTCAGCCCGTTCAGCGCGACGGCGAAGACGAGGACGCTCGCGTTCGCCGCCGGGGTGCCGAGCGGGCTGCGGATGAGGGAGCCGACGATGACCAGGGTCGCCCACGCGGACGCGACCGCGGTCTGCCGGACCGTTCCCCGCCCGGAGATCAGGGTCGGCAGGAAGACCAGGAAGGGGGCGAGGCCGGTCTCCCGGCTGAGCACGACGCCGGTGATCGCGAGGGCCGCCGTGATCCCCACGAGCCAGAGCACCACGGCCGGCCAGCTGAGCGGCGCGGCGCGCCCGCTCCGCCTCGGGGCGGCGGCCGGGCCGCCCGGATCGTTCGAGACGCGCACCCTTCGCTCCCGCCGGAACCGTCATTCCTGTGATCATTAGAACACGGACCGTGGCGGCGGTGTGCGGGGGCGCCGCGCGCCGGGGGAGCCGGGGCATTGACGCGCGTCCGCCGTGAATCATACATTCATCCATCATCTGTATGAATGGAGGTTCGGATGCGCGGACGGACGGCCGTGGTGCTCGGCGGCAGCGTGGCGGGGCTGTGCGCCGCGGGGGTGCTCGCGCGGCACTTCGACGAGGTGGTCGTCCTGGAGCGGGACCGGATCCCGCCGGACGCGGAGCACCGCCGGGGCGTCCCGCAGAGCAAGCATCCGCACTTCCTGCTCAACTCCGGCCGCCGCGCGATCGGCGAGATCTTCCCCGGGTTCGAGGAGGCCCTGATCGCCGCCGGCGGGATGCGGCTGATGCCGTCGATGGACGCCGCGTACTGCGAGAACGACGGCTGGGCGCCGCGCAAGTCGGGGTCGATGACGATGGTCTACGGCTCCCGGCTGCTCATCGAGCGGGTCCTGCGGGACAAGGTCCGCGAGCTGCCGGCCATCCGGATCCGCGAGGGCGCGACCGTCACCGGGCTCCGCTCGACCGGCGGCGGCACCGCGCGCGGGCGCGTCGAGGGCGTCGAGTACCGCGCCGACGACCGCGCCTGCGATCGTGCCGACGGCGAGGGCGCCGGCGACGAGTACATCGCCGCCGACCTGGTCGTGGACGCGCTCGGACGCGGGTCCTCGGTCGTCGACTGGCTCCGCGAGGCGGGCTGGCCCGCGCCGCCCGAGCGGACCCTCGACGCCAAGGTCACCTACACCTCGCGGTGGTACGACCTGCCGCCGGCCGACCGGCGGCCGGAGTCGTGGTGGTGGAGGCACCTGGTCATCACGCCGACGCAGGACACCGGCAGCCACCCCGAGGAGCACGAGTTCCTCAGCAACTTCTTCCCGATCGAGGGCGACCGGGCCATCGTGTGCATGGGGTCGTGGGGCATCAAGATGCCGAGCAGGACGGACGCGTTCGAGGCGGCCGTGGACCGCGTGCGCGCCCCGGCCTTCGGGCGGGCGGCCCGCGCGTGCACGCCGGTCTCCGAGGTCCACCTGACCCGTTCCACCGGCAACCGGTGGCGCCGCTTCGACCTGCTCGGCACGCCCCCGGCCGGGCTCGTCTGCGTCGGCGACTCGATCTGCGCCTTCAACCCGTTCTACGCCCAGGGCATGAGCTCGGCCGCCCGCTCCGCGCTCATCCTCGGCGCGGTGCTGCGCCGCCGCGACGCCCTCGACCACGCCTTCTTCCGCGAGTTCCTCGGCCTCCAGAAGAAGTCCCTCGACGTGCCGTGGATGCTCGCGATGGCCCGCGACCAGGCCTACGACTTCGCGACCGGGACCGAGGTCGCCGCGCCCTGGCGGCGCAGGCTGACCGCCCGCTTCAGCTGGCCGGTGTTCAACGCCATCACCGCCGCCGGACGCGAGGACGCCTACGTCGAGCGGACGTTCGCGCAGGTGTTCAACCTGGACCGGTCGCTCCGGGAGATGGCCGCCGACCCCCGGTTCTGGTTCGGGATCGTCCGCTACCAGGTGCGCCGGCGGCTCGGCCGCACGGTCGTCCCCGGCGGGTTCGACGAGCGCGAGGACCCGCCCGGCACCGACTTCACCGGGTACACCGGCCGGCCCGCGGCGGCGGGCCCCGACCGCGGCGACCTCGTCGGCGCGTGAGCGGAGGACGAGCGATGGACAGCACCTGCGACGCGGTGGCCGAGCGCATCGCCGGCGGGCTGGGCTTCTCCTGCCGCGACGCCCACCCGTTCATGACCGTCCGCGACCCGTTCGGCCTGGAGAACGGCACGATGCCGGTCCTGGAGCTGCTCATCGTCGGCGGCGCGGTGTTCGCCCTCGTCCACGCGTGGCGGCGGTGGAGGCGCGACGGCGACCCGGTCAACCTCTCGCTGTGGACCGCCTCGGTGGTGTACCTGGCCGTGATCGAGCCGCCGCTCTACTTCCCGGGCTGGTTCGGCCTCCAGGAGCACGTCGGGTTCATCTTCTCCCACAACGTGTTCACCGTGCAGTTCATGTACGACCGGCTGCCGCTCTACATCATCGCCTTCTACCCGGCGCTGTCGCAGCTGGCCTACGAGCTGGTCCGGGCCCTCGGCGTGTTCGCGCGGCGCGGCCCGCTGGCGGGAGCGGTCGCGGTCGCGTTCGCCTGCCAGGTCTTCTACGAGGTCTTCGACCACCTGGGCCCGCAGCTGAAGTGGTGGGCGTGGAACCCCGGGAACGAGATGATCAACCAGCCGGCGCTCGCGTCGGTGCCGATGAACAGCATGCTGCTGTTCGCCTCGGTCTCCTTCGGCGCGATGACCTACCTCGTGGTCCGCCTGACCGGGCCGAGGGAGGGCCGCTCCGCGCTCGGCGGCGCGCAGGTCGGCTGGCGGTCGGCCGTCGCGGGCGCGGTGACCCCGCTGGCGATGATCGTCGTGAGCGCGCCCAGCGGCGCCTTCCGGGGCGAGGACCAGCTCGGGATCCAGCGCGCCATCCTCGGCGCCGAGCTGGCCGTGGTCTGGGTCGCCGGGCTGCTGCTGCTCGCGGACGCCCTGCGCGCGCCGCGCGGGGGAGCGGTGCCGCCGGTGGCGTCGCCGCTGTTCGTGCGGGTCTATCCGGCGCTCTACCTCGGCGTCCTCGCCGTCCTCTGGCTGGTCGCCATGCCCGCGTACCTCGCGTCGGACGGCGGCGTCACCGAGCAGGGCACGCCGGTCGGCAGCCTCTGGTACGTCGTGCTGTGCGCCGTCGCCGCGGCCGGGCTCATCGGCGCCGCGCTGCGCGCCGTCGCGGCGCGCCCGGCCGCGGAGCCTGTGGGATCCTGATGCGATGGCGCACCACGGCTGGGGAGGCAGCCCTCCCGCATCGGACGCCGAGGCCCGTCAGCGCATCGTCGACGCCACCGCCCGCTGCGTCGACCGGCACGGCGCCGCGAAGACGACCCTGACCGACGTCGCGAACGAGCTCGGCGTCACCCGGCAGACCGTCTACCGCCACTTCGCCCGGGTCGGCGACATCATCGGCGAGGTCGCGGCGCAGGGCGCGGAGGCGTTCGTCGACCGGCTGATCGCCCACGTCCAGGGCATCGGGGACCCGGCCGAGGCCGTGGTCGAGGGCATGGTCTTCTGCGTGCGGACGATCCCGGCGGAGCCGCGGCTGAGCCTGGTGCTGCAGCTGGCGGACTCCGGCGCCCTCGGCCGCGGCGCGATCACCGCGGACGTGATCGCCTACGGCGCCCGGATGCTGCGGCGCTACCCCGTGGACTGGGCGGCCGCCGGCGTGGAAGACGGCGACCTCGACGGCCTCGCCGAGATCATCCTGCGGCTGCTGACGTCGCTGCTGCAGCACCCGAGCGGGCCGCCGCGGGACGAGGCCGAGCTGCGCGCCTTCCTCGGCCGCTGGCTGGCCCCCGCGCTGCGGCGGCCGGTGCCCGCCGGGCGCTGAGCGGGGCGTCACCCGGCCGCGCCGTCCTGGTCGGTGAGCCGTGCCGTGGCGTCCCGCTGGACGGCGGTGACGCGGCGCAGGAAGTCGAGGATCAGCGCGAGCTCGTCGTCGCCGTAGGCGGCGTACATCTCGTCCAGGCCGCGGACGAAGTCGGCGAACAGCTCGGCGAACGCCTGGACGCGGGACGGGTCGATCTCCACGATCACCCGCCGCCGGTCGCCCTCGTCGCGGACCCGGCGGACGAACCCCTTGGCCTGCAGCCGGTCGATCAGGCCGCTGACCGAGGCCGGGGCCAGGCCGGAGTGCCGCGCGAGGTCGCCCGCGGTGAGCGGGCCGAGCCGCTGCAGCAGGTCCAGCGCCTTCTCCTCGGTCATGCCGAGGCCCATCCGCGCGCTGAGCGCCGAGTGGTACATCACCGTGGCGTTGCTCTGCTCGCGGCCCGCCTGCCCCAGCGCCGCGAGCAGCTCCTCCCGACGATCCGATCTTGACACCCGGTACGCCTCTCCATATATTTCGTTCGGACGAACTAAATAATACCACGACGGGAGGCCCGGACATGGGGCGCACGGCACTGATCATCGGCTGCGGCATCGGCGGACCCGCGATCGCCATGGCGCTGCGGCGCGTCGGCATCGACGCGGTCGTCTACGAGGCGTACGCGAAGGCGGCGGACGACGTCGGCTCCTTCCTGAACATCGCCTCGAACGGGCTGGACGCGCTGCGCGTCCTGGACGCCCACGAAGCCGTCATGGCCGCGGGCGTCCGCACGCCCCGGATGGTCATGTGGAGCGGCACCGGCAAGCGGCTCGGCGAGGTCGCCAACGGGCTGCGCCTGGCCGACGGCACCGAGAGCCACACCGTCCAGCGCGCCGACCTGTACCGGATCGTCCGCGACGAGGCCGCGGCGCGCGGCATCCCCATCGAGTACGGCAAGGAGCTGGTGGCGATCGAGGAGGCCGGCGACGCGGTGACCGCCCGGTTCGCCGACGGCACCGAGGCGACCGGGGACCTGCTGATCGGGGCCGACGGCGTCCACTCGACGACCCGCGCCCTGCTCGACCCGGCCGCGCCGGAGGCCCGCTACACCGGGCTGCTCAGCTTCGGCGGCATCGTCGACGACCCCGGCGCCGAGGCCGACCCCGGCGCGTACCACATGGTGTTCGGCAAGCGGGCCTTCTTCGGCCACACCGTGGACGAGCAGGGCCGGACCTGGTGGTTCGCCAACCTGCCCCACCGGGACGCGCCGACCCGGGAGTCGCTCGCCGCGACGTCCGCCGAGAGCTGGAAGCGGGCCCTGGTCGAGGCGCTGCGAGGCGACGCCAACCGGTCGGCCGAGATCGTCGAGATGAGCCCGGCCGGGCCAGCCCTGCCCGTCTACGACCTGCCGCCGGTCCCGGTGTGGCACCGCGGCCGGACGGTGCTGACCGGGGACGCCGCCCACGCCACCTCGCCGAGCTCCGGGCAGGGCGCCTCGCTGGCCGTCGAGGACGCGCTGGTCCTGGCCAAGTGCCTGCGCGACCTGCCCGGCCACGCGGAGGCGTTCGCCCGGTTCGAGGCGCTGCGCCGCCCCCGCGCCGAGCGGGTCGTCGCCTACTCGGCCAAGATCAGCAGCAGCAAGGCCGCCGGCCCCGTCGCCCGGGTCTTCCGAGACCTGATGATGCCGGTCTTCCTGAAGAAGTCGGCGAGCGCCGAGTCGCTCGCCTGGATGTACCGCCACCACATCGACTGGGACGAGCCGGTCGCCCGGGCGGCCTGACCCCCGCGAACGCGGACGGGCGCGGCCACCCGGCCGCGCCCGAACGCCGTGTCGGTCAGAGCGGGTACTGCGGCGGCTCGCCCCGCATGGTGATCCAGCGGGTCTCGGTGAACGCCTCGATGTTCGCCGCGGCGCCGCCGAAGCGGGAGCCGGTGCCGGAGGCCCGGACACCGCCGAACGGGGCGTTCGCCTCGTCGTTCACCGTCTGGTCGTTGATGTGGACGATCCCCGTCGGGATCTGCTCGGCGACGGCCAGGCCGCGCATCACGTCCCGGGTCACGATGCCGAGCGAGAGGCCGTAGTCGCTCGCGGCGGCCAGCTCCGCCGCCTCGGCCGCCGACGACACGCGGGTCACCGGGGCGACCGGGCCGAAGACCTCGTCGGCGAACGCGGGCGCGGTCAGCGGGATGTCGGCCAGCACCGTCGGACGGTAGAACAGCTCCTCGTAGGTGCCGCCGGAGGCGAGCTTCGCGCCCTGCTCGACGCTCGCGGTGACCATGCCGTGGATCTTGTCGCGCTGGCCGGCGTCGATGACCGGGCCGAGCGCGACCTCGCCGCCCGCCGGGTCGCCGACCGCGAGCGCGCCGGCCTTGGCGGCGAGCCGCTCCACGAACTCGTCGTAGAGCCGGTCGGCGACCAGGTGGCGGCCGGTGGTCATGCAGATCTGGCCCTGGTGGAAGAACGAGCCCCAGGTGGCGAGGTTCACCGCCGCGTCGACGTCGGCGTCGTCCAGCACGAGCAGCGCGGAGTTGCCGCCGAGCTCCAGGTGGGCGCGCTTGAGGTGGCGGCCGGCCAGCTCGCCGATGCGGCGGCCGACCGGGGTGGATCCGGTGAAGGAGATGACCCGCACGTTCGGGTCGGTGATCAGCGCCTCGCCGGTGTCGGCGCCGCCGGGCAGCATCTGCAGGACGCCCGGCGGCAGCCCGGCCTCCTCGAACACGCGCGCCATCAGGGTGCCGCCGGTGACGGCGGTGCGCGGGTCGGGCTTGAGCAGCACGGCGTTGCCGAGCGCGAGCGCCGGCGCGACCGAGCGGATGCCGAGGATGATCGGCACGTTGAACGGCGAGATCACCGCGACCACGCCGGCCGGCATGCGGCGCGCCATGGACAGCCGCGGCTCCTCCGACGGCAGCACCTCGCCGATCGCGCGGGACGGCAGCCCGGCCGCCTCGTAGCACTCCTCGGCCGCGACGTGCAGCGCGAACCCGGCCATGCCGGGGACCGCGCCGACCTCGCGGACGTTCCAGCCGCTGATCTCCTCGGCGTGCCGCTGCCACAGGTCGCCGGCCCGGCGCAGCACGGCGGCGCGGGCGGTGTGCGGCAGCGCCGCCCACTCCCGCTGCGCCGCGGCGGCGCTCGCGGCGGCCTCGGCGACGTCCGCGGGGGAGGCCTGCCCCATCCGGCCGAGCTCGGCGCCGGTCGCGGGCTCGACCACGGCGTAGTCGCCGCCGTGCGCCGCCGTCCACGCACCGTTCTTGAAGATCTTTCCCTGCCAGTCGACGCTGTCGAGCAGTCCCACGGGTGTCGTCCCTTCTTCGGTGGTTCGTGCCTCAGTGGTTCATGCGGAGTACGGGCTTGAGCACCTCGCCGCGACGGCTGTCGTCGAGGGCGCGGTCGATGTCGGCCAGGTCGTAGTACCGGACGAGCCGGTCGAACGGGAAGCGGCCCTGGCGGTGCAGGTCGGCCAGGGCGCCGATGAGGACGCCGCTGCGCCCGCTGCCGCCGAGCGTGCCGACGACGCGCTTGCCCCACAGCGTGTCCAGGTGGTCGAGGGTGAACTCGGCGCCGGCGGGCGCGCCGCCGATGAGCACGCAGGTGCCGAGCATGCCGACGCTCTCGGCGGCCTGCCGCAGCACGCTGATCACGCCGGTGCACTCCAGCGCGTAGTCGGCGGGGCCGCCGCAGATGCGGCGCACCTCCGCGACCGGGTCGGTCTCGCCGGGGTCGATGACGTGCGTGGCGCCGAACTCCGTCGCGAGCGCGAGCCGGGACGCGTGCAGGTCCACGGCGATGATCGTCGTGGCGGGCGACAGCCGGGCGGCCATGACGGCGGCCAGGCCGACCGCGCCGGCGCCGTACACCACGAGGCTCGACCCGGTGCGCGGCTGGAGGGTGTTGAACACCGCCCCGGCACCGGTGGAGATCCCGCAGGCCAGCGGGCCGAGCAGCTCCAGCGGCGCGTCCCGCGGGACGACGACCAGGGCGTCCGCCCAGGTCAGCGCGTACGTCGCGAACGAGGACTGGCCGAAGAAGTGGCTGTGCACGGACGAGCCCCCGGGCCGGCGCAGCGCGCTTTCCCCGGCGCGCGGGCCGAGCAGCCGGCCGCCGCCGGCCACCGCCTCGCCCAGCCGGGCGCAGTAGCGCGGTTCGCCGTCGCGGCAGTTGCGGCACGTCCCGCAGGACGGCCAGCCGATGACGACGTGGTCGCCCGGCCGGACGTCGATCACCCCGTCGCCGACGGCCTCGACCACGCCCGCGCCCTCGTGGCCGAGGACGCACGGGAACGGCATCGGCAGGTCGCCGTGGCGGGTGATCTCGTCGGTGTGGCAGATGCCGGTGGCGACGACCCGGACCAGGGCCTCGCCCGGCCCGGGCTCGTCGAGGTCGAGCTCCTCGACGCGGAACGGCGCGCCGAGCTCGTCGACGACGGCGGCGGTCACTCTCATGACGGGTCCCTCCTCCTGCTGACGTCCGGCCGGGGCGGCCGCGGGATCAGCCGCTCGACGAGGCGGGCGGCGCCGAGCACGGCGCCGTCGCGCCCCGCGGCCCCGGCGAGCTGGAGCCCGACGGGCAGGCCGTCCGCGAGGCCCACCGGGACCGAGGCGGCGGGCAGGCCGGCGGCGTTGAACGGCGAGGTGAGCCGCGTCAAGACCAGCTCGACGGGCCACTCGCGGCCCCCGGCCGCGACGGTCATCGCGCCGATCGGCGGCGCCGTGACCGGCACGGTCGCGCTCGCCAGCACGTCGTAGGCGCCGAGCGCCTCCGCCAGGAACGCCGTCATCCGGGCGATCGCCGCCTCGTCCCGCCCGGCCTCCTCGGCGGTGCGGGGCGGCAGGCCCATTAGCTCGGCGATGTCGGGCCCGAACAGGGCGGGGTCCCGCTCGAAGGCGCGCCGGTGGAACGCGCCCGCCTCGGCGAGGATCCTGCCCAGCACCGCCTCCGGCATGCGCGGTTCGTCGGGGACGGCCACGTCCTCGACGACGACCCCGTGCGCTTCGAGCGCGGCGCGGGCGGCCGTGATGACCGCGCGCACCTCGGGGGCCAGCACCGCGTCGAACCAGCCGCCCAGCCAGCCCACCCGCGGCGGCTCCGGCCCGGTCGCGGGCGCGTCCGGCTCGGCCAGCGCGGACATCAGCAGCGCCGCGTCGTCCACCGTGCCCGCGAGGACGCCGAGGTGGTCCAGGGACGGCGCGAGCGGCAGCACCCCGTCCAGCGGGATGCGGCCGCGGGTCGGCTTGAACCCGACGCAGCCGCTGAGCGCGGCCGGGATGCGCACGCTGCCGGCGGTGTCGGAGCCGACCGCGCCGAGGCAGCTGCCCGCGGCGACGGACGCCGCCGACCCGCCGGACGACCCGCCGGGGACGCGGTCCGGCCGGTACGGGTTGCGGGTGGGGCCGAAGAACGGGCTGTCGGTGCGCCCGCCCCAGGCCAGCTCGTGGGTGGTGTGCTTGCCGACGATCACCGCGCCCGCCGCGCGCAGCCGGCGCACGGCCTCCGCGTCCCGCTCCGGGACGTGGTCGGCGAACCGGGGCGACCCGTAGGCGGTGCGGACGCCCGCCGTGTCGATCAGGTCCTTGACGCCGATCGGGACGCCGTGCAGCGGCCCGCGCCGGGCCTGCCCGGCGGCCTCGGCGCGGGCCGGGCCGGCCATGACGGTGGCGTAGGCGTTCAGGTGCGGTTCGGTGGCCTCGATCGCGGCCAGCGTCCGCTCGGTCAGGTCGGCGGCCGACAGCCGCCCGGCGGCGACGGCCGCCGCGGCCTCGGTCGCGGACATGTGCTCAACCTGCGGCATCGGGCCTCCGCACGTGGTAGCCGACGGGGAACAGGCTCAGCTCGGTCCGCCCGCGGATCAGGCCCCACAGCCCGCCCGGCAGCCACAGCGCCACCGCCATGCCGACGGCGCCGAGGAGGACGAGGTACCAGGAGCCGTAGTCGGCGAGGAGCTGCTGGAGCCCGAAGAAGACGAGCGCGCCGAGCAGCGGTCCCTCGACGAACCCGATGCCGCCGATCACCACGATGAAGATCATGTAGGCGGACCACTGTACGCTGAAGATCGAGTCCGGGTTGACGCTGAGCGAGCTGACGGTGATCACCGCCCCGGCCGCGCCGCACCCGGCCGCCGAGACGAGGTAGACCAGCAGCTTGGCGCGGCGCACGTCGATGCCGGCCGCGCCCGCCGCGGTCTCCTCGTCCCGCACCGCCATCAGCGACAGGCCGAGCCGCCCGCGCAGCAGCAGGTAGCAGCCGCCGATGGTGCACAGCGCCAGCGCCAGCGCGACCCAGTACGTCAGGGCGCCGCGCAGCGTCTGGTCGATGCCCGACAGCCCGGTCAGCCCCTTGCCGCTGCCGCCGCCGAGGCCGTCGATCCGCACCACCAGCAGCCGGTACACCTCGGCGATCACCCAGGTGCCGACGGCGAAGTAGTCGCCGCGCAGCCGGAACGCCAGCCACGAGGTGGGCAGGGCGAAGACCGCGCAGGTGAGCGCCGCCAGCGGGACCGCGAGGTAGGGCTGCACGCCGAGGTCGGCGAGGGCGATCAGGCTGTAGGCGCCGATGCCGATGTACGCCTGCTGCCCCACCGAGACCAGGCCCCCGAAGCCCGCGAGCAGGTTCCACATGCTCGCGAGCGCGACCAGCACGAACAGGTTGACCAGCGTGTCGGTGACGGAGCTGAACACCAGGAACGGCAGGGCCGCGAGCAGCACCGCGCCGGCCGCCATGGCGGCGGCCGACGGCTTCGAGGACCGGGCCGCGCGGCCCACCTGCAGGGCGCCGGCCGCGCGGGCCGCCACCATCTCGGAGATCGTCATGCGGTCCGTCCCGTGAGCAGGCCCTGCGGCCGGAAGGCCAGCACGGCGAGGAAGACGAGGTGGCCGGCGAGCAGCGTCAGCGCGGGGTCGACCTGCGCGCCCAGCGACTGCGTGATGCCGAGCACCATGCCGCCGAGCAGCGTCCCCCACAGCGAGCCGAGCCCGCCGATGACGACCGCCTCGAACGCGAAGATCAGCCGCGACGGGCCGATGGCGGGGTCGAACGAGGAGCGCACCGCGAACATCAGCCCGGCGAGCGCGACGGTCGCGAACGCGATGGCGGTCGCGATGCCGTACACGTGCCTGCTGTCGGCGCCCATGAGGCTCGCGGTCTCGCGGTCGTCGGACGAGGCGCGCAGCATCCGGCCGAGCCCGGTGCGCGACAGGAACACCTGGATGCCGATCAGCGCGCCGCAGGCCAGCAGGAACGTCGCCGCCGACAGGTAGCCGACCGAGATCGAGTCGGTGAGCCGCCAGGAGCCGGTGGTGAAGGAGCCGCCGTCGAGGGTGCGCGTGTCGGCGGAGAACGTCTCCAGCAGCACGTTCTGCAGCACGATCGACAGGCCGAACGTGACGAGCAGGGTCGCGAGCGGCCCGGCCGCGAGGCTGCGCTGCAGCAGCACCCGCTGGGTCAGGTAGCCGAGCAGGGCGAACAGCGGGACGGTCACCACCAGCACGATCCACAGCGGCAGCCCGGTGCCGCTGACCATGGCCAGCGCCAGGAACGCCGCGACGACCGACAGGTCGCCGTGCGCCAGGTTGACGATCCGCATGACGCCGAACATCAGCGACAGGCCCGCCGCGAACAGCGCGTAGAGGCCGCCGAGCAGCACTCCTTGGATGACGGCGTTGAGCCAGCCCATGTCAGTCGTGTCCTTCCCGGCCCGCAGGCGCCGCCTCGGCGCCCGGGTCCGTGCCGATGCCGAAGTAGGCGTGCTCGACCTGCTCGGCGGTCAGGTCGGCGGGCCGGCCGGACAGCACCGACCGGCCTTCGAGGAGGCAGTGCACGTGGTCGGCGACCCGCATGGCCTGCGAGACGTCCTGCTCGACGATCAGCGCCGTGGTGCCGGCGCCCACGATCTCCGGCAGGAGCTCGTAGATGCGGCGGACGACCACCGGCGCGAGGCCGAGCGACAGCTCGTCGATGAGCAGCAGGTCCGGGTTGGACAGCAGCGCGCGGCCGATGGCCACGGCCTGCTGCTCGCCGCCGGACAGCTGGGAGGCGTTCTGCCCGCGGCGGTCGGCCATCCACGGGAACAGCTCGTGGACGGCGGCGACCGTCCAGGGGCCGGGGCGCTTGCGGTACGCGCCCGCCAGCAGGTTCTCCTCCACCGTGAGGGAGTGGAACAGGCGCCGGCCCTCCGGCACCAGCGCGATCCCCTCGGCCACCCGCCGGTGCGCGGGCAGCCGGGTGATGTCGCGTCCGTCCAGGAGGACGGAGCCGGAGGTCGGCGGGTTCAGCCCGGCCAGGGCGCGCAGCAGCGTCGACTTGCCCGCGCCGTTGGCGCCGATGATCGCCAGGACCTCGCCCTTCGCGACGTCCAGGCCGAGCGCGTCCACGGCGCGCAGCTGGCCGTGGTGGACGGTGAGGTCGCGGACCGACAGCAGCGTCACGGCGCCTCGCCTCCTTCCTCGGGCAGACCCGTCTCCGGGCCGCCGCCCAGGTACAGCTCGCGCACCCGCTGGTCGGCGAGCACGTCCATCGGCGCGCCGTCGGCGACCAGGGCGCCGCCGGCCAGGCACACCATCCGGTCCACGGTCTTGACCAGGGCGTGGACGACGTGCTCGATCCAGACGATGCCGAGGCCGCCGGCGTGCAGGTCCTTGATGATCGCGACGAGCTCCAGCACCTCCGGCTCGGTCAGCCCGCCGGCGACCTCGTCCAGCAGCAGCAGCGTGGGGGAGGTGGCCAGGCCGCGCGCGACCTCCAGGCGCTTGCGCTGGAGCAGAGTGAGGCGCCCGCCGGGGGTGTTGGCGAGGTCGGCCAGGCCGGTGCGCTCCAGCACCTCCATGGCGTGGGCCTGCGCCCGGCGGCCCTTGAGCGCCGCGCCCTGGTGCGCGCAGACGAGGACGTTCTCGAACGCGGTGAGGTGCTCGAACGGCCGGGGCACCTGGTAGGTGCGGCCGACGCCGGCCCGGGTGCGGGCGTGCGGCGGGACGCCGGTGACGTCCCGCCCGGCGAACCGCACCGCGCCGGCGTCGGGCCGCAGGTCGCCGGAGATCATGGCGAACAGGCTGGACTTGCCGGCGCCGTTCGGCCCCACGATCCCGAGCGCCTCGCCCGGCCGGACGCGGAGCGTCAGGTCCTCGGCGACGGTCACCTTGCCGAAGCTCTTGGTGACGCCGTCGAGATGCAGCAGCGGATCTGTCATCGACGCGGGCCGATCAAGCGTTGGTGGGCTTGAGGTCGCCGCCGACGGGGACCTCCTTGTTGGCCGTGTTGTCCACGATGACGACGTCCCAGGGGAACTTGCCGCCCTTGCGCCACTGCCCGCCGACCGGGTGCTGGATCGCGATGCCGGGCTGCGGGCCGGTGGTGAAGTCCAGCTTCCCGCTCATGCACTCGATCTTCATCGAGCGCAGCTTGGAGGCCACCTCGTCGCGGTCCTTCGGGTCGCCCGCGTCCTTGAACGCCTGGACGGCGATCTCGAACAGCGAGTAGACCGAGCCGAGCGCCTGCGTCCACTGCTTGCCGGTGGACGCGGCGAAGTCGTCGGCGAGCTGCCGGGCGCTGCGGCCGTCCAGGACGGACTTGTACGGGTGCGCCGGGCTCCACCAGAAGTCGGTGGCGATGTTGTCGGTGAGCCGGCCGAGCGCCTCCGCCTCGGACGGGAACAGCATGACCTTGGCGACGGTGGCGAGCTTCGGCGCGAAGCCCTGCTGCCGGGCCTGCTTCCAGAAGGTCTGGAAGTCCGGCGGGATCGGCGTGCAGGTGAACAGCTCGGCGCCGGACTCCTTGAACTTGGCGATCTGCGCGGTGAAGTCGGTGGCGCCGTTCTGGTAGGCGCCGCCGTCGACCGGGGTGTAGCCGGCCTTCTTCATCATCGGGCCGAGGCCCTGCCGGAAGGCGTTGGCGTCGGTGTCGTTGGGCCACAGCGCCGCGACGTTCTTGTTGCCGACGTCCATGCGCTCCCACATGGGGAAGAAGCAGTCGCCGAACTCCTGCATGCCGAAGAAGAACAGCGTCGTGTACTTGAAGCCCTCGCCGTCCTTGCCGTTGCGCCCGTGGAACCACGCCTCCCAGGGGGCGATCGTGGTGACGTTCGGGACGCCGTTGGCCTCGCACTGGTCGGCGACGGGGTTGGTGGTGTCCGGGGTGGACGAGCCGACGATGAGGTCCACCTTGTCGCTGTTGATCAGCTCGCGGGTGACCTCGGTGGCGCGGTTGGGGTTGGACTGGGTGTCCTTGACGACGATCTCGATCCGGCGCTTCCTGCCGCCGGAGGTGAAGCCGTTGCGGAGCGCGTTCTTGACCTGCTCGACCACGAAGTTGTCGGCGGTGGCGAAGCCGGCCAGCGGTCCGGTCTGCGGGCTGACGTAGCCGATCTTGAGGACGTCCGACGACGTGCTGCCGGTGCCCTTCAGCCCGCCGCACGCGGTCGCCAGCGACGTGCCGCCGAGGACGGCGGCCGTCTTGAGGAAGGAACGGCGGTTCAGTCCGCGCGTCGAGAACTCGCTCACGCCCAACTCCTTGTCGCCGCGGCGCTCCCGGGGCAGGACGGGCTGGTCCTTCGTGCTCGGGAACGCCGCGGTTGCTCGGGGGAACACCTGGCTCGGCCGCCGCGCGGCCGAGGGGTCGCGGCCCGGGCGGCGGAAAGTTGACGTGACCGTACGGGCCCCCCACCTGCGGGGCAACAGCCTGTTCCGAGGGCTCGAACGCTACTTTGCTATTTGGAACGCGGCTCTGACATGGGGCGATGGCCGAGCCTCCGGGAGATCTCGGCGGCGGCGCGCCGCAGCGGCGGCTCCACGCGTCCGGCGAGGGCCTCGACCGACGCGGGCGCGACGGTCAGGTGGACGGCCACGTTGACCGCCGCGATGACCGCGCCGGAGCGGTCGCGGACCGGCGCCGCGAACGAGCGCAGGCCCGGCGCGAGCTCCTCGTCGTTGACCGCCACGCCGCTCTGCCGCACCCGGGCGAGCGCGGCGGTGAGCTGCTCCCGGTTGGTGATCGTCTTCGGGCCCCGGCGCGCCATGTCGGTGCGGTCGAGGAGCTGCCGCAGCTCCGCCGCGTCCTTGTAGGCCAGCAGCACCTTGCCCATCGACGTGCAGTAGGCGGGCAGCCGCGACCCCACGTGCAGGTTGAGGTCCATGGCGAGCGCGCTGCGCCGGCCGCTGCGCCGCCGGTCGACGTAGACGACGTCGGGGCCGTCGCTCAGTCCCAGGCTGGCGGTGTAGCCGGTCTCGTCGGCCAGCGCCTGGAGCGGCGGACCGGCGAGGCTCGTCAGCTCCATGGAGTCGATCGCCGCGAACCCGAGGTCGACCGCGCGCGGGCCGAGGGAGTACTTCTTGGTCTCCGGGTCCTGCTGGAGGTAGCCGAGCTTGGTCAGCGTGGCGACGTACCGGTGCGTCGTGCTCTTGGTCAGCCCCGCGGCCCGGGCGAGGTCGGCGATGCCCAGCACCGAGCGGCTGCCGGTGAAGGCGGACAGGACGCGCAGCCCGCGCTCCAGCGACGCGGAGAACGTGGGGTCGGCGGCGGGCCGGGCGCGCCTGCGGGGGGAGTCGTCGTCGGTCACGCGGTCAGAATACGGCTCGGAAGTTCCATATATCCGAACGTTTTTGACCACCACGGCAGGGATGGCAGTCTTCTGGGGCCGGTGCGACGACGCGAGCGAGGAGAACCGACCCCCATGGCCGAAGCGGAGCCGAACGGGAACGGCTGGCGCAAGCCGCGCGTCGGGCACTTCATCGGCGGGGAGTGGGCGGAGTCCGCGTCCGGGCGCTCCTACCTGAACCGCTCCCCGTGGTCGGGCGAGACGCTCAGCGAGGTCGCCGCCGGCGACATCGAGGACGCCGACCGGGCCGTGGCGGCGGCCCGCGCGGCGTTCGACGGGTGGGCGCGGACGCCGCCGCACGAGCGGCAGCTGGTCTTCCTGCGCGCGGCCGACGTCCTGGAGCGGCGCGGCGCCGAGGTGCTCGCCGCGCTGGCCGCCGAGACCGGCTGCGGCGCCGTCTTCGGCGGCGTGCAGCTCGGCTTCGCCGTCCGGCTGCTCCGCCAGGCCGCGCAGCTGGCGTACCGCCCGGCGGGGGAGCTGCTGCCGTCGGACGTCGAGGGCACCAGCGCGATGGCCGTGCGGCGGCCGGTGGGCGTGGTCGCGGCGATCGCGCCGTGGAACGCCTCGCTCACCCTCGCCGGGCGGGGCATCGTCGGGCCGCTCGCGCTCGGCAACACCGTGGTGCTCAAGCCGTCGGAGGACGCCCCGTACACCGGCGGCGCGCTCTGGGCGGAGATCCTGCACGAGGCCGGCCTGCCCGCCGGGGTGCTCAACGTCGTCACCCACGCGCCCGGCGAGGCCGGCGGGATCGGCGACGCGCTGCTCGCGAGCCCGCTCGTCCGGCGGATCAACTTCACCGGCTCCACCCCGACCGGCCGGCGCCTCGCGGAGAAGGCGGGCCGGCACCTCAAGCGGGTGGTGCTCCAGCTCAGCGGGCAGAACCCGCTCATCGTGGCGGGCGACGCCGACCTCGGCTACGCCGTGGACGCCGCCGTCTACGGCGCGTTCGTGCACCAGGGGCAGGTGTGCATGTGCGCCAGGCGCGTCTACGTCGAGCGCCCGCTGATGGAGGAGTTCGCCGAGCGGTTCGCCGCCCGGGCCGCGGCGCTGCCGACGGGCGACCCGTCCGACCCGGCGACCGTCGTGGGCCCGGTGATCAACGAGTGGGCGCTCGCGCTCATCGACCGGCGCGTCAAGGAGGCGGTCGGGCTCGGCGCCCGCGTGCTGGCCGGCGGCGACCCGCGCCCGCCGTGCTACCCGGCCACCGTGCTCGCCGACGTGCCGGACGAGGCCGAGATCGCGCAGGGCGAGACGTTCGGCCCCGTGGTGGTGCTGGAGGCGGTCGACTCCGCCGAGGAGGCCGTCGCCCGCGCCAACGCCTCCGACTTCGGGCTCGTCGCCTCGGTCATCACCGGCGACCGGCGGCGCGGGCTGCGGCTGGCCGCGGCGCTCGACGTCGGCATCGTCCACGTCAACGACCAGCCCGTCAACGACGAGCCGCAGATGCCGTTCGGCGGCGTCAAGGACACCGGCTGGGGCCGGTTCGGGCTGGGGTTCGCGGCCGAGGAGTTCTGCGAGCTGCAGTGGGTCACCGTCCGCGACCAGGACCGCGAGTTCCCCTTCTGACCCCCCGCTCCCGACGTGCCCGCCGGGTCAGACGGGTGTGATCGGCAGCGGCCGGCGCGGCTCGAAGGCGAAGCCGGCGCCGGTGCTGAACCGGACGACGGCGACCTCGCCGGCCTCGGGGGCCGGCTCCTCGCGGCGGACGACGGTCAGCCGCCATCCCGGGCCGTCCCCGGTGACCTCGACGTCGAGGTGCGGGTCCACGGCGCGGACCACGGCCTGGAGCGCGTCCGTCCAGCCGGGGCCGCACAGCGAGATCCAGGCGCCGTCCTCGTGGGCGGGGGACGGCCGGACGGCGACCGCCGCGCCGTCGATGTCGGCGTCGACGTAGGCGGCGGGGTTGAGGAGCGGGTGCAGGGCGAGGGCGCGGGCCGCGCCCCGCTCGTCGCCCGGCAGGTCCAGGGCGCGGGCGAGCCGTTCGGCGGCGATGCCGGCGATGCCCACGAGCTGCTTGCGGCGGATCCTCAGCAGCGCGTCGGCGCCGTCGGCGCGCTCGGCGACGGCGAGCGCGAAGGCGCGGTCGAGCAGGTGCATCTGCAGGCACACCTCGTCGGCGATCCGGGCCAGCGCCGAGTGGGAGAACGCGGCGAAGTCCAGGTCGGACAGCAGCGGGCCGGAGTAGTCGGCGAGGCCGTCCCCGGCGGGGTCGATCGGCGCGAGTTCGAGGGTCGCGGCGCGGGACCGCTCGTTGACGGCCAGCAGCGGGATGCCCCGCGCCTCCGGGTGCGCGTCGTCGATGGTGACCGTCCACGCGCAGTGGGGGTGCCGGTCGGCGGGCAGGCGCGGCGGCCGGTGGATCGGACGCACCTGCGCCCTGGGGTTGGTGGCGACGGCCGTCGCGTCGAAGGTGGGGTCCTCGATGTCGTGGCACATGGAGCGGACGTAGTCCTCGCCCATGGGCTCGACGTCCATGAGGGCGCCGCAATGGTCGAGGTGGAACTCGCCGTGCCACCGGTCGTGGACCGTGTAGCGGAAGTCCATGAACTGCGGGGGAGCGCCGATGTCGAGCTGGAGGCCCTTGAAGATGGTCGGGACGTCGCCCTTGCCGGGGACCTCGGGGGCGTAGCCGAGTGCCCGCTGCATCCGGCGGGTGTAGATCGGGCTTGAGGCCGCCCACTCCTCGATGGCGATCCGCGCCATCTCCTCCCGTCCGAAGGCGGAGATGCACCACGCCATCCCGGAGCGGTCGATGAGCTGCCCGATCAGCAGCAGCTCGGGGACGGCGGCCGCGAGCCGCTCCCGGGACAGGGCGGCGTAGCGGCTCGGCGGGGGCGCAGGGGTCATCTGCCGGTCTCCTTGGTCGTCAGCTCTGGGCCCGTCGGTCGTCAGCTCTGGGCCAGGCCGAGCCGGGCGGCGGTCTTGTCCAGGTACGTGAGCACGGCGGCCTCGTCGGCGTCGGGCACGCCCCAGATCAGTTCGCCGGCGCCGGCGGCCTCCCACTCGGCGAGGTCGTCGGGGGTGGGCTTCTTCGCGACCAGGATCCGCACGTCGGGCTCGCCGCCGCGGCCCGCCTCGTCCCACTCCTTGCGCAGCAGCGCGACCCGTTCGGCGATGTCCGTCTCGATCGGGGTGGTCATCCAGCCGTCGGCGTGGCGGGCGATCCACTTCATGGTCTTGGGTCCGCCGCCCGCACCGATGATCACCGGGATGCGGCCCTGCGGGGGCTTGGGGTAGGCCCAGCTCGGGCCGAACGACACGAACTCGCCGTCGTAGGACGCCTCCTCCTGCGTCCACAGCGCGCGCATCGCCTCCAGGTACTCCTTGAGGACGGTGCGCCGCTTGGCGGCCGGGACGTGGTGGTCGGCCAGCTCGTCGGTGTTCCACCCGAACCCGGCGCCGACCGTCACCCGGCCGCCGGACAGGTGGTCCAGGGTCGCGAGCGTCTTGGCGAGGGTGATCGGGTCGGACTCCACCGGCAGCGCGACCGCGGTCGCCAGGCCGATCCGGGAGGTCACCGCGGCGGCGGTCGCCAGCGACACCCACGGGTCGAGGGTGCGGGTGTAGCGGTCGTCGGGCAGGTCCGCGCCGCCGGTGGGGTGCAGCGCGTCCCGGCGGACCGGGATATGGGTGTGCTCGGGCACGTAGAAGGTGTCGAAGCCGCGCTCTTCGGCGGCCTTGGCCAGTGCCGCCGGGGTGATGCCGCGGTCCGAGGTGAAGAGCACGATTCCGTTGCGCATGGACGCCATACTAGAACGCGTTCTACCAATTCTGGAATAGTGACTGGACAGCTGTCCGGCCGAGTCGGCTCCCGCCCGGCGCCATTGCGGCGCCGCCCGCCCCGGCTCTAGGGTGGACACCTGTCCAGGCAGCTGACCAGCCCCGCGCCGAGGAGCACCATGGCCATCCGCGTCCTGCACGTGGCGACCGGCAACGTCGGCCGCATCGCCCTGTCGCAGCTGATCGAGGACCCCCGCTTCGAGCTGGCCGGGCTGGTCGTGTCGAACCCGGAGAAGGTCGGGCGGGACGCCGGGGACCTCGCGGGCCTGGACGCGGTCACCGGCGTGGCCGCCACCGCCGACCTGGACGCGGCGCTGGCCCTGCGTCCGGACTGCACCGTCTACTGCGCGCTCGGCGAGACCCGCCTGTTCGAGGCGCTCGACGACCTCCGGAGGATCCTCGCCTCGGGCAGCGACGTCGTCGCGTCCTCGCCGGTGCCGCTGATCCACCCTTGGGGCGTGCTGCCGGACCGCATGATCGCCCCGATCGAGGACGCCTGCCGCGCCGGCGGGACGAGCCTGTTCGCCACCGGGGTCGACCCCGGCTGGATCAACGACCTGCTGCCCTTCGCGATCGCGAGCACCTGCCAGCGGGTGGAGCGGGTGCGCTGCTCGGAGATCGCCGACTACGCGACCTACGACGGCGCACCGGTCATCTTCGACTTCATGGGCTTCGGCCGCCCCGTGGGCGACCTGCCGAAGATGTTCAGGCCGGGGATGCTGGCGGCGTCCTGGGGCGTCAGCCTCCGGATGCTGGCCCGCGGCTTCGGCTTCGAGCTGGACGACATCACCGAGCGGTTCGAGCAGGAGCCCGCGCCGGAGGCGTTCGACGTGGCCGCCGGGCACATCCCCGCGGGCGGCGTCGCGGCCATGCGGTTCCAGATCGCCGGCGTCGCCGCCGGCAAGGAGGTGCTGGTCATCGACCACACCACCCGGCTGCGCGCCGACCTGCGCCCCGACTGGCCCCGGCCCGCGCAGGACGGCGGCTCCTACCGGGTCGAGATCACCGGCGAGCCGTCCTACCGCGTCGACGTCTGCCCGTCCAGCGCGCGCGGCGACCACAACTACGCGGCGATCGCGGCGGGCGCCGGGCGCATCGTCAACGCAATCCCCGACGTCGTCGCGGCGCCGCCGGGCCTGCGGACACCGCTCGACCTGCCCTTCAACACCGCCCGCGGCGTGTTCGCGGCGGCGCTGGCCGGCTGAGGCACACCGAGGAGAGGACACCGGCGATGGGACGTGTGGACGGGAAGGTCGCCCTGGTCAGCGGCGGCGCGCGCGGCATCGGGGCGGCCGCCGCGCGGGCGCTCGCCGCCGAGGGCGCGCGGGTCGTGATCGGCGACATCCTCGACGACGAGGGCCGCGCCGTCGCGGCCGAGCTCGGCGAGGCGTGCCGCTACGTGCACCTCGACGTGACGAGCCCGGAGGACTGGACGGCCGCCGTCGCCGCGGCCGTCGGCGAGTTCGGCCGCCTGAACGTGCTGTTCAACAACGCGGGCATCGCCAACGGGGCCGCCATCACCCGCTTCTCGCTGGAGAAGTGGCAGAAGATCATCGACGTCAACCTGACCGGCCCGTTCCTCGGCATCCGCGCCGCCGCCGACGCGCTGATCGCGGCCGGCGGCGGCTCGATCATCAACAACTCCTCCATCGAGGGGCTGCGCGGCACCTCCTGGGCGCACGGCTACGTGGCCTCCAAGTGGGGCCTGCGCGGCCTGACCAAGTCGGTCGCCGTCGAGCTCGCGCCGCACGGCGTCCGGGTCAACTCGCTGCACCCGGGGCTGATCCGCACGCCGATCACCGAGGGCATCCCCGACGACATGGTCCCGATCCCGCTCGGGCGTCCCGGGCAGCCGGAGGACGTCGCCTCGTTCGTGGTGTTCCTCGCGAGCGACGAGTCGTCCTACGCCACCGGAGCGGAGTTCGTCATCGACGGCGGCACCGTCAACCAGATCCCGCACAAGGGCTGAGCGAGGCGAGGAGCGATGGACGCACACCCCTCTCCGGGACTGGCCGTCCCGCAGGTGCTGCCGGCGGCGGACCTGCCCGGCGGCGCCGAGCGCTTCGACGTGGTCGTCGTCGGGTTCGGGATCGCCGGCGGCTGCGCCGCGCTGGAGGCCGCGCGCTCGGGCGCCCGCGTGCTGCTGCTGGAGCGCGCGGCCGTGCACGGCGGCACGTCCAGCATGTCGGGCGGCCACTTCTACCTCGGCGGCGGCACGGCCGTCCAGCGGGCCACCGGCCACGAGGACACCGTCGAGGCGATGGCGCGGTACCTGGCGGCGAGCACCAAGGACCCCGACGAGGAGAAGATCCGGGTCTACTGCGAGGGGTCGGTCGCCCACTTCGACTGGCTGGAGGCGCTCGGGTTCCGGTTCGAGCGGTCCTACTTCCCGGGCAAGGCGGTGATCCAGCCCGGCACCGAGGGCCTGATGTTCACCGGCAACGAGAAGGTGTGGCCGTTCCGCGACGAGGTCCCGCCGGCGCCGCGGGGCCACAAGGTGCCGGTGCCGGGCGACACCGAGGGCACCAAGATCGTGATGGACCTGCTGCGGGACCGGGTCGATGAGGCCGGCGTCGAGGTCCGCTACGAGACGGGCGCGACCAACCTGGTGGCCGCCGAGGACGGCGCGGTCACCGGTGTCGCGTGGCGCAGGTACGACGAGACCGGCGTGGTCGGAGCCGCCGCCGTGGTGATCGCGGCCGGCGGGTTCGTGATGAACCCCGACATGGTCGCCGCCTACACGCCGGCCCTCGGCGGCAAGCTGTTCACGCTGGGCGGAAGCTACGACGACGGGCTCGGGATCCGGCTCGGCCAGTCGGTCGGCGCAGCGCTGGAGCACATGGACGAGCCCTTCATCACCGCGCCGTTCTACCCGCCGTCGTCGCTGGTCAAGGGGCTGATCGTCAACAACCGCGGTGAGCGGTTCGTCGCCGAGGACAGCTACCACGCCCGCACCTCCTACTTCGTGCTCCGGCAGCCGGACGCGACGGCGTACCTGATCGCCGACAGCGACCACATGGAGGAGCAGCGGATGCCGCTCGTCCCGCTGAAGGACGGCTACGAGACCATCGAGAAGATGGAGGCCGGGCTGAAGCTGCCGTCCGGCTCGCTGGCCGCGACGATGGCCCGCTACAACGAGCACGCCGCACGCGGCGAGGACCCCGACTTCCACAAGCACCCCGACTGGCTGGCGCCGCAGACCCGGGGGCCGTGGGGCGTCTACGACCTGAGCCTCGGCACCGCCCTGTACGCCGGGTTCACGCTCGGCGGCATGGCCACCAGCGTGGACGGCGAGGTGCGGCGGCCCGACGGGTCGGTCATCGCCGGGCTCTACGCGGCCGGAGCCTGCGCGTCCAACATCGCCCAGGACGGCGCGGGCTACTGCTCGGGCACCCAGCTCGGCGAGGGCTCCTTCTTCGGCCGCCGCGCCGGCCGCGCCGCCGCCCTCCGCGCCACCGCCGCGTCCCGCTAGGGCCCGCGCCCTTTCTCACCTAGTTAGAGCTGGGCTTTCAACCGAAGGGTTGACGGCGGGCCTGGGCTCGGCCTACGGTGGCTTTAAACCATCAAGTTGAAACGGAGGGGCCGATGACCGCGGACGCGCTGTCGCAGGTCTTCGCGGCCCTCGCGGACCCCACCCGGCGCGACATCGTGGCCCGGCTCTCGGAGGGCGACGCGACCGTGGGCGAGCTCGCCGAGCCGTACCGGATGTCGCTGCAGGCGGTCTACAAGCACCTGCGGGTCCTCGAAGGGGCGGGGCTCGTCAGCCGGCCGGCCGGGCCGCAGCCGCGGCGGGTACGCCTGGAGATCGGGGCCCTCGACCTGATGGACACCTGGATCGAGCGCCACCGGGCCCGCGTCGAGCGGCGCTACCGCCGCCTCGACGCCGTCCTGGAGGGGATGAGGGAGGACGAGCATGACCACCGAGACGACCATCGAGGCCGACCCGAAACTGCCGATCATACGGATGAGCCGTGACTTCGCGGCGACGCCCGAGCAGCTGCTGCGCGCCCACACCGACCCCGAGCTGTTCGCCCGCTGGGTCGGCCCGGACGGGATGGACACCCGGATCGACCAGTGGGACGCGCGCACCGGCGGAAGCTGGCGGTACGCCGCGGCGCGCGGCGGCGACGAGTACTGGTTCCACGGCTGCTTCCACGAGGTGCGGCCCGGCCGCATCGTGCAGACCTTCACCTTCGAGGGCGAGCCCGACGGCGTCGCGCTGGAGACGCTGTGGTTCGAGGACCTCGGCGACGGCCGCACCCGGCTGCGCGCGCAGTCGCTCGTCGACAGCTTCGAGGGCCGCGACGCCTGGCTGCGCAGCGGCATGGAGACCGGAGTGAACGAGGGGTACGCCAAGCTGGAGAGGATGATCGCCGATGGCGCTCTCTGACCTCCCCGCCGACCGGCACCGGCAGATCGCCGGGCTGTTCACCGACCGCGTCCGCGGCACCCGCTCGTGGGACGCGCCGTCCCCGGTCGCCGGCTGGACCGCCCGCGACGTGGTGCGCCACCTGACCGAGTGGTTCCCCGCGTTCCTGGCGTCCGGCGCCGGCGTCCGGCTGCCCGCCGGGCCGTCGGTGGACGCGGACCCCGTCGCCGCGTGGCAGGTGCACCGCGACGGCGTGCAGGCGGTGCTGGACGACCCGGAGACGGCGGACCGCAAGCTCACCAACCCGCACATCGGCACCCTGCCGCTGGCGCCCGCGATCGACCGGTTTTACACCGCCGATGTGTTCATGCACACCTGGGACCTGGCCAGGGCCACCGGCCAGGACGACCGGCTCGACGCCGGCTTCTGCGCGGAGCTCCTCGGCGGCATGGAGGGGATGGAGGAGGTGCTCCGCTCGTCCGGCCAGTACGGGCCCCGGGTCGAGGTGCCGGCCGACGCGGACGTCCAGACGCGCCTGCTCGGCTTCATCGGCCGCGACCCGTTCTGGCGGGCGCCCTGACCCGGACGCCCTGATCCGGACGGCCGCGCCGCCTCAGCCGCCGCCGGTGGCGAGGCGGCGGCCGAGGAGCCGCCCGAAGGTCAGGGCCGGGGTCACCAGCATGCCGCCGCAGAAGCTGTTGCCGCAGGTCGCGGCGGCGCCGATCAGCTCGCCGAGCGCATGCACGCCGGGCATCGGGGTGCCGTCGGTGCGGCGGACGCGCAGCCGCTCGTCCACGTCCAGGCCGGAGAAGGTGATCAGCGTGATGCCGTGGTTCTCCATGGCGAAGAAGGGGCCGTCCGCGATGGGCGCGGGCAGGTGGGCGCGGCCGAACTCGGTGTCGCGCCCGGCGGCCACGGCCGCGTTGTAGCGTTCCACGGTGGCGGTGAGCCCGGCCGGGTCGATGCCGGCGAGGGCGGCCAGCCCGGCCATCGTGCCGGCTTTGTGGACGCCCTTGCGGGTGCCGGCCTTCGCCAGGACGTCGTCGGGGCTCCAGCCGATCACCATGGGGACGGAGTTGAGCCGCGCCCGGTCGTCGAAGACCGTCCAGAAGGTCCCGTCGGTCGCGGAGGCGAGGGCGCGCTCCTTGCGGTCGATGCTCCGCTCGTCCTCGGCGACGAAGCGGCGGCCCGCGCGGTCGACGTAGATCTCCCAGGGGAGCCGCTCGGTCGCGACGAGCAGCGGCCGCTCCTCGTAGTACGCCTTGCCCGGGGTGGTGGGGTGCGGCAGCCCGCCGAACGTGGGCAGGTACCGCCCGCGCCCGGCGATCGCGGCGCCCGCCTCGCGCGCGATGACGAGCCCGTCCCCGGTGGACGTCGGGTGCGCGGCGCTGACCAGGGGGACGCCCTCGATCTCCTGGAACAGCTCGTGGTCGGCGGCGAAGCCGCCGGTGGCGAGCACGACCGCCGGGGCGGTCACCTCGACCTCGTCGACCCCGTTGCGCAGGACGGTGACGCCGGGCGCGCCGGTGAGGGCGATCGCGGTGCTGCCCAGCCACAGCTCGACGCGTCCCGCGGCGACCTGCTCGTCCAGCAGCCGCTTGAGGACGGCCAGGATGGACAGGCCGCCGTCCTTGCCGTAGTAGGTGCGCGGGACGCCGTAGGGCTCGTGGCCGTAGACGAGCCGGGGCGACTCGGGGGCGAAGTCGAACCCGTGCTCGTCGAGCCAGTCGATGGTCTCGGGCGCGTGCCGCGCGGCGAGTTCGACGAGGTCGGCGCGGGCGGTGCCGCCGCTGATCCGCTCGATGTCGGCCAGGTGCCGCTCGACCGAGTCGGCGATCCCGCGCTCGCGCTGCCGCCGCGTCCCGGCGGCCGACATGTGCCCGCCGCTGGTGTGCAGGGTGCCGCCGATCCGGGCGTCCTTCTCCACGAGCAGGACCCGGGCGCCGTGCCGCGCGGCCTCCACGGCGCAGGGGATGCCGCCGGTCCCGGCTCCGATGATGACGACGTCGTACGGCACACCCGCTCCTTCTTGTTCCGATTCTAGGAACGATGTTTCATTATTGTGGTCTATGTTGCTGTCTCGGGACGGGTGGCGCAAGGTCCGCCCGCGAATTCGGGAACAGCGTTCCAATGGAGGTAGGCATGCTCGGAGCGGTCATCGAGGCCGTGGTGGCCACCCGCGACCTCGCGGCGTCCATCGGCTTCCACACCCGCGCCTTCGGCATGGACGTGCTGGAGCGGGACGCGGGCTCGGCCCTGCTCGGCGTCGAGGGAGCGCCGACCGGCCGCCTGCGCCTCGTCGCCGCGCCGGACGCCCCGGCGGAGCCCGCCCCGCGGATCTGGGACATCGGGCCGCGGCTCCTCGGCATCTACTCCCGCGACCTGGAGCGGACCGCGACCGCGGTCGACGCCGCCGGGGGCGCGTCCCGCGACCGCGTGACCTACCCGTACGGCGCGGCCGAGCTGAGCGAGTTCGTGGCGCTCGGCGCCGACGGCGTCTGGTGGACGATCCCGCGCGCCGCCGCCGGCCACCGGCCGAGCCCGGCGCTGGAGGGCGACCCGGCCCGGCTGCACGGCGAGCTGCACACGGCGGTGCTCGTCCCGGACGACCACGACGCGGCGGTCGCGTTCTTCACCGGCGCGGGCCTGGAGGTGCTGTTCGCGGGCGAGATGTCGGGGGAGCCGTTCGACCGGATGACCGGCATGCCGCCCGGCGCGGCGCTGCGCCTGACGTTCCTCGTCCCGCCGGACCACGCGCCCGCCCGCCTGGAGATCATGTCGTTCACCGGCGTGGACGCGAAGGACCGGTCCGGGGGCCCGCTGGGGCTGCGCCGGCTGGTGTTCGCCTCCGAGGACCCCGTGGCGGCGCTGCGGGGCCTGGAGGCCGCCGGCGCCGAGCGTCTCGGCGCCGCGGCGGTGCGCGGACCGGCGGGCGTCGAGATCGAGGTGCGCTGACTCGGCCGTCCAACCCCCTGTCAGTCGAACCGCCCGTGTCAGCCGAACCACCCGTGTCAGCCGAACCACCCGTGTCAGTCGAACCACCAGGGCGCCCGGTCCTCGGGGGAGCGGATCAGGAAGGAGCGCTGCCGCTGGAACCGGCGGATCGACGCGGGGCCCATCCGCGAGCCGCCGAGCCCCGAGGACTTGAAGGCGTTCTTCTCCCCGTCCTGCACGAAGCCGGTCAGCGACGCGTCGTTGACGCTGACGCCGCCCGCCTCCAGCCGCTCGCCGACCGCCAGGGCGGCCTCGGTGGTGCCCGCGAACACGGCGGCCGACAGCCCGTAGGCGCTGTCGTTCGCCAGCCGGACCGCCTCGTCGGCGTCCGCGAACGGCATGACCGGCAGGACGGGCCCGAACGTCTCCTCCCGCATGACCTTCATGGTGTGGTCGACGCCGGTGAGGACCGTGGGCTCCAGGTAGGCGCCGCCGCCGAGCACGCGGATCTCCCCGCCGCACCGGACGGACGCGCCGCGCGCGACCGCGTCCGCGAGATGCTCGCGGATGATCCCCACCTGGTCGGCGGAGATGATCGGCCCGAGCTCCCCGTCGGTCACCTCCGGGTAGGCCAGGCCGACCTTGCGGGCCCGCGCCACCAGCAGGCCGACGAACTCCTCGAACACGGGCGCGGCCGCGTACACCCGCTCGATCGACATGCACGAGTGGCCGGTGTTGACCGTCCCGCCGTAGAGGATCGCCTGGGCGGCGCGGTCGAGGTCGGCGTCCGCGCAGACGATGGCCGGGTCCTTGCCGCCGAGCTCCAGGAACGCCGGGATGAACCGGGCCGCCGCGGCGGCGCCCACGGCGCGGCCGGTCCGCACGCTGCCGGTGAAGCAGACCAGGTCGACGGCGTCGACGACGGCCGCGCCGGTGGCGCCGTCGCCGTCGACCACGGTGAGGACGCCGTCCAGCGCGGGCACCGCGGCGGCGCACTCGCGCAGGACGGAGGCGAACCGCGGGGTGATCTCGCTCGGCTTGAGCAGCACCGCCGAGCCGCCGTCCCGCGCTCCTGGGCCCGCGCGTCCTTCGGGGCGGCCTCCTCGGGGGCGCCGTCGGCGGCCATGCGGAGGCCGGACGTGGTCGGTGC
>NZ_JBFARO010000082.1:0-34685 GCF_040677125.1 Actinomadura sp. NPDC049382 | reverse complement strand
CAGCGCCGCGCAGAACGGCTCGATCTGCTGGAGCGGAGCTGCCGGGCGACCTGCTGGCCGACTTCGGGGCGCCCGAGCCGTGCCTGCTGATCCCCGACCCGGACCGCTGCCGGGCCCGGCTGCCCGCCGCACCGGCGTGCGACTGGGCGATCGCGGTCGGCCCGGCCGTGCCCGCCGCGCGCGCCGCCGACTCGCTGCGCTGGGCGCGCGAGACGCTCGCGCTGGCCGGCCGCGGCGTCATCCCGGACGGCGGGCTGATCCGCAGCGCCGAGCACGTCCCCGCGCTGGTCATCGCGCGGGCCGGGGAGCTGATCGACGACGCGGCGGCGACCCGGCTGGCGCCGCTGCAGGACGTCCCGCCGGCCCGGCGGGAAAGGCTCACCGAAACGCTGCTCGCGCTGCTGGAGCACAATTTCAACGCCGCCGACGCGAGCCGCCGGCTGCGCGTCCACCCGCAGACCGTCCGGTACCGGCTGCGCCATTTGCAGGACCTTTTCGGGGACGAGCTGCGCGACCCTCGGCGGTGCCTGGAAATGGAGCTGATCCTGCATGCGCGGATGGCGAACCGCGGCGTCGGCGGCTGAGCGAGCACCCGCTCAGCTCTCGCCGCACCCGTTATCAGTCGGGTGATAAATCCGTTCCGGAATCGTTGCTTTGCGTGCATGGCGGACGACGCTGCGGGAGGTCCACACTCGGGGACCTTTCGTGATCCCGCGACGAAGGTGGTGTGCGATGCCCGATGACGCCTACGACTTCGACGTGATCGTGGTGGGCTCGGGGTTCGGCGGCAGCGTGTCGGCGCTGCGGCTGGCCGAGAAGGGCTACCGGGTCGCGGTGATCGAGGCCGGCAGACGGTTCGACGAGGACACGCTCCCCAAGACGTCCTGGCGGCTCCGCAAGTACGTGTGGGCGCCGCGCCTCGGGATGCGCGGGATCCAGCGCGTCCACCTGGTCGGCGGCAAGGCCGGGGTGCTCGTGCTGGCCGGCGCGGGCGTCGGCGGCGGCTCCCTCGTCTACGCCAACACCCTGTACGTCCCGCCGGAGCCGTTCTTCAAGGACCGCCAGTGGGGCCACATCACCGACTGGCAGGACGAGCTGAACCCGTACTACGACCAGGCCCGGCGCATGCTCGGCGTCACCGTGAACCCGCTCGTCACCCCCGCCGACGAGGCGATGAAGCGCGTCGCGGAGCGGATGGGCGTCGGCGACACCTACCACCCCACCCCGGTCGGGGTGTTCTTCGGCGAGAAGGGCGGCGAGGACGCCGACGACCCCTACTTCGGCGGCGCCGGCCCCCGCCGGACGACCTGCACCGGCTGCGGCTCCTGCATGATCGGCTGCAAGGTCGGCGCGAAGAACATGCTCACCAAGAACTACCTGTACCTGGCGGAGAAGGCGGGCGTCCAGGTCGTCCCGGACACGACGGTCACGTCCCTGGCGCCCCGCGCGTCCGGCGGCTACGAGGTCGGGACGGAGCACACCGGGCCGCTGCGCAAGCGCCGCCGGACGCTGACCGCCGAGCACGTCGTCCTCGCCGCCGGGACGTACGGGACGCAGCGGCTCCTGCACCGGATGCGCGCCGCCGGTCGCCTCCCCGACCTGTCGCCGCGCCTCGGCGAACTCACCCGCACCAACTCCGAGGCGCTCCTCGGCGTCGAGCGCATGACGGTATGGCACCGCAAGAAGGACGTCGACCACAGCACCGGCCTCGCGATCACCTCGTCCTTCCACCCGGACGAGAAGACCCACATCGAACCCACCCGGTACGGCGCGGGCAACAACGCGATGGGCGTCATCCGGACGCTGCTCGTCGACGGCGGCGGCGCGCCCCGCTGGCTGAAGTTCCTCGGGCAGGCCGCCCGGCACCCGACGATCATCCTGCGCGGCCTGTCCCTCAAGGACTGGGCGAAGCGGACCGTCATCGCCCTCGTCATGCAGACCGCCGACAACTCGATCACCATCGGCGAGAAGCGCGGCCGCCTCGGCCGCCGCAGGCTCGTCGCGCGGCAGGGCGACGGCGAACCCAACCCGACCTGGATCCCGATCGCGCACGACGCCGTCCGCAAGCTCGCCGAGGAACTCGACGCCACCCCCGGCGGGACGTGGTTCGACCTGTTCAACATCCCGACGACCGCGCACTTCATCGGCGGCTGCGTCATCGGCGAGACCGCCGAGGACGGCGTGATCGACCCGTACCACCGCGTCCACGGGTACCCCGGCCTGCACATCGTGGACGGCTCCGCGGTCACCGCGAACCTCGGCGTCAACCCGTCCCTCACCATCACGGCCCAGGCCGAGCGCGCGATGGCGTTCTGGCCGAACCGCGGCGACAAGGACCCGCGCCCCGAGCCCGGCACCCCATACCAGCGCGTCGACCGAGTCATGCCCGCGTCCCCGGCCGTCCCGCCCGGCGCCCCAGCCGCCCTCCGAACGCCCTAGCGACAGCCAGATGGTCGTTACCGCTGCCGAAGCCGAGGTGCTGTGCAGCCGCACGCAGATCACCGCCTGCCACACGCCCTAGCGATCGCCAGATGATCGATACCGTCGCCGAGGTCGAGGCGCTGCGCGGCCGTACGGAGATCGCCGCTCGCCGCTTCGCGTGGCACCAGCCCCGGCCGTCGGAAGACCTCCGGTGGTCTGTGGATGGCCGCGTCTCGCGGGCGCGGTCAGTCCGTGGAGTCGGCGTCCGCCAGTTCGGCGTCGTCGTCCTGTTCGGTGGTGTCCGCCGGGGCGGGGCGCTGCGTGGCCTGGTAGACGCGGACGGCCAGGATCGCGCGGGCGAACCGGCCGGCCAGCTCGCCGTCCATGACGTCCGGCACCTGGTCGACGCCGACGAGCCCGCCGGGACGGGCGACGACCGCCGCCGACTCGCCGACCCGCACGCCGTGGCCGTCGTCGAGTTCCTCGACAGCCGGGAGGTCGAGGGCCGCCCGCAGGGTGTCCTGCAGCGCGCGGACGGTGGCGGCGTCGCGGTCGATGCGGACCTCGGCGGCGTCGGCCCGCTCCTCGGCGGCGTCCGCGCGCTGCTCGGCCCGGTCGGCGCGCGCCATCGCGCTGAGGATCCGCTCCTCCGCGGAGTCGGCGAGCTGCTCGGCGCGCTTCGCGCGGGTGGCCTGCTCCTCGGCGCGGCCCGTGGCGGCGTTGCGCTCCACGGTCAGCCCCGCGACCTCGCCCTGGACGACGCTCAGCTCGGCGCGCAGCCGCCGCTCGGCATCGGCGGCGGCCTCCAGCTTGGACCGGGCCTCGGCCAGTTCGGCGCGGGTGGTGGCCAGCGCGCTCTGCTCGGCGGCCAGCCGCGTGGAGAGGTCGTCGCGCTCGCGCTCGGCCTCACCGCGCGCCTGGTGCTCGGTGCTCCACGCCGCCTCGGCGCGCTTGCGGAGCCCCTCGGCGTGCGCGGCCTCGTTCGCGGACGTGGCGCGGGCCTGCTGGTGGGCGCCCGCCTCCTTCCACGCGTTGGCCTCGCTCTCCTGCGCGGCCGCGACGCTGGCCTTCGCGGCGGCGAGCCCCTTCTCCAGCTCCTCCCGCGCCTCGGCCGCCTCCCGGCGCGCCGCCTCGGCGCGGGCCTCGGCCTGCTCGGCGCGCTCGTCCGCCGCCGCGGACGCCTGCCGCGCGCCGCGTGCCTCGGCCAGCGCGTGCTCGGCGTCGCTCAGCGCGGCGCGGACCTCGACGTCCAGCCGGTCGCCGAGCGCGGCGGCGAGCGCGGAGAGCTGGCCGACGAGTTTCCCGAGCCGGTCGACGTCCTGCCCGAACGCTCGCACAGGAGCGGGATCGGTCTCGGTCACGGGCGCGGGCGCATCGCGCACAACGGGCTTCTGCACACCGCCTCCCACTGGCGTTTGAGCGCTGCCCGCCACGGGTGTCTGCACGCCGCCCGCTACGGGCGTGTGCGCGCGCGCCTCGGTGGAGAGAGCCTGCGCGCGTGCCTCTTCGGGCGTCTTCGGCGGCGGCTCCATGGGCGCATGGGCGCGTAGTTCTCGCGGTGCCTCCGGCGGTGCTTCGGCGAGCGGTTCCGCGGCGGCGGCCTCGCCGGGGCCGCCGTCCGGCGGCAGGAGCGGCGCGGTCAGAACGCCGTCGTCCGGGACCTCTTGATCTTCGCGCACGCGAGCATCCTAGTGAAACGCCCCGATTTGCACCTCCTGTCGGCAGAAGGTGGTCCTTTGGCCGGACTCGGACGGGACCGGGAGACCGCACGTCGCGCCGACGCGGCCCCCGGTCCCGCCCTTCGCGGCCCGGGGCGGCCGGTGGTCAGCCGAAGTCGAGGTCGGAGCACTGGTAGAAGGCGTTCCCGGTGTCCGCGATGTCCCAGACCGCGAGCATGATGTGCCTGCCGTGGCGCTGCGGGAGCGTCCCGCTGTGGGTCGTCGGGTTGGACGGCAGCCGGCCGCTGTAGTTCGACTGGATGAACGGCGTGAGGTCCAGCGCGGCACGCGTCAGCGGCTGCGTGTTGTCCCAGCCGTCCTTCGTGAGGAAGTAGCGGAACGACGTGGTGGCGTGCCGAGCGGTGAACTGCCAGACGATGCTGAAGGGCTGGCCGGCCGCCACCGTCGTCGCGGGCCAGCCGGTGCCGCCGCGCTGGTCGTCCAGCGGAGCCCACCGCCCGTCGGCGCCGGCGCAGATCTCGCCGTCGCGGGGCCCGCGCTGCGGGAACCCCTTCGGCCCTTCGACGCCGTCCGGGTCCCACTGGACCTGGCCGCAGTTCCGGACCTGGTGGGTGCCGCACAGGTAGCTGCGGCTCGGCGGCGACGTCGTGTACCCGTGCGACCACGCGGGCACGGCGAGCGCCAGCGGCAGGCCGGCGGTCACGGCGGCGGCCACGGCGAGGCTGGTCTTCCTTGGCATCCTGCTTCTCCTTGGCGGGGAGGTACGAGACCTGGAGATGGACGGCGGCGGGACGGCCCGGGGGCGGGCGCGGCCCGGGTCCTCCCAGGAAGCTGAATCGGCCCCGTCCACGTCAACCGGCCGCCGCGGGCCCGTCACGCCGGGCCAACTTCCCGGCACGCCGCGCACAGGACGGGGCGTCCGAACCGCCCAAACTTGGTCTCCTCCAAAACTTGACTGATTCCAGAAAATGGGCCACCCTCGGGAGCGTGATGGCGTCCAGGGACTTCACGGAGATGCTGCGCGGGTCCGCTCTGCGGGTGACCCGGCCGCGGCTCGCGGTGCTGCGCGCGGTGCACGCGCATCCCCACGCCGACACCGACTCGATCATCGGAGCGGTGCGCGAGGATCTCCCGAAGGTGTCCCACCAGGCCGTGTACGACTCGCTTCGCGTGCTGACGACGGCGGGCCTGGTGCGGCGCATCCAGCCGTCCGGGTCCGTGGCCCGCTACGAGTCGCGGACGGGGGACAACCACCATCACGTCGTGTGCCGGTCGTGCGGCGTCATCGCCGACGTCGACTGCGCCATCGGCGAAGCCCCCTGCCTGACCCCCGCCGACGACCACGGCTTCTCCGTCGACGAGGCCGAGGTCGTCTACTGGGGCCTGTGCCCCGACTGCTCCACCTGATCCATCCCCTGCTTCGTCCTGGAAGGAAGCACATGGCTGAGAACAACGAAGCCACTGTCTATGACGCGAACGCGGAAGGCGCAGCCGCCTGCCCGGTCGCGCACACGCGCGCCCCGCACCCGACCCAGGGCGGCGGTAACCGCGGCTGGTGGCCGAACCAGCTCAACCTGAAGACCCTGGCCCAGAACCCGCCCGCCACCAACCCGTACGGCGAGGACTTCGACTACGCCGAGGCGTTCAAGAGCCTCGACCTGCCCGCCGTCAAGGCCGACATCGCCGCGCTCCTCACCGACTCCCAGGACTGGTGGCCGGCCGACTTCGGCAACTACGGCCCGCTCATGGTCCGCATGGCCTGGCACAGCGCCGGCACCTACCGCATCCACGACGGCCGCGGCGGCGGCGGCTCCGGCCAGCAGCGCTTCGCCCCGCTCAACAGCTGGCCCGACAACGTCCTCCTCGACCGCGCCCGGCGGCTGCTCTGGCCGGTCAAGAAGAAGTACGGCAAGAGCCTCTCCTGGGCCGACCTGTACATCCTCGCCGGCAACGTCGCCCTCGAGACGATGGGCTTCAAGACGTTCGGGTTCGGCGGCGGCCGCGAGGACGTCTACGTCCCCGACGAGAACGTCTACTGGGGCCCCGAGCAGACCTGGCTCGGCGACGAGCGCTACACCGGCGACCGCGAGCTGGAGAACCCGCTCGCCGCCGTGCAGATGGGCCTCATCTACGTCAACCCGGAGGGCCCCAACGGCAACCCGGACCCGATCGCCGCGGCCCGCGACATCCGCGAGACGTTCCGCCGGATGGCGATGAACGACGAGGAGACCGTCGCGCTGATCGCCGGCGGCCACACCTTCGGCAAGACGCACGGCGCCGACCCGAACGTCAACGTCGGGCCGGAGCCGGAGGCCGCGCCGCTGGAGCAGATGGGCCTCGGCTGGAAGGGCACCCACGGCACCGGCAAGGGCGACGACGCCATGGGCAGCGGTCTGGAGGGCATCTGGACCGACACGCCCACCACCTGGGACAACAGCTTCTTCGAGATCCTCTTCGGCTACGAGTGGGAGCTGTTCAAGAGCCCCGCCGGCGCCTGGCAGTGGCGTCCCAAGGACGGCGCCGGCGCCGACACCGTCCCGATGGCGCACACCCCGGGCGGCCGCACCCACCCGACGATGCTCACGACGGACCTGTCGCTGCGCTTCGACCCGATCTACGGGCCGATCTCCCAGCGGTTCAAGGACAACCCCGACGAGTTCGCGGACGCCTTCGCGCGCGCCTGGTTCAAGCTGACCCACCGCGACATGGGCCCGGTCGTCCGCTACCTCGGCCCGGAGGTCCCGGCCGAGCAGCTCGTCTGGCAGGACCCGGTCCCGGCCGTCGACCACGAGCTCGTCGACGCCGAGGACGTCGCCGCCCTCAAGCGGCAGGTCCTGGAGACGGGCCTGTCGGTGCGGCAGCTCGTCACCACCGCGTGGGCGTCGGCCGCGTCCTTCCGCGGCAGCGACAAGCGCGGCGGCGCCAACGGCGCCCGCATCCGCCTCGAGCCGCAGCGCGGCTGGGAGGTCAACGAGCCCGACGAGCTGGCGCAGGTGCTGCGCGCGCTCGAAGGCGTCCAGGAGTCCTTCAACGCCGCCCAGACCGGCGGCAAGAAGATCTCCCTCGCCGACCTGATCGTCCTCGCCGGCTGCGCGGGCGTCGAGAAGGCCGCCAAGGACGCGGGCCACGACATCGAGGTGCCCTTCACGCCGGGCCGCACCGACGCGTCCCAGGAGCACACCGACGTCGAGTCGTTCGCCGAGATGGAGCCGACCCACGACGGGTTCCGCAACTACGTCGGCAAGGGCAACCGGCTCCCGGCCGAGTTCCTCCTCGTCGACCGGGCGCAGCTGCTCAACCTCAGCGCCCCCGAGATGACGGTCCTCGTCGGCGGGCTGCGCTCCATCGGCGTGAACTACCAGCAGTCCAAGCTGGGCGTGTTCACCGACAAGCCCGGGACGCTGACCAACGACTTCTTCGTGAACCTGCTCGACATGGGCATCACGTGGGAGCCGACGTCCGAGGACGCCGAGGTCTTCGAGGGCCGCGACGCCGCCGGCGACGTCAAGTGGACCGGCAGCCGCGTCGACCTGCTGTTCGGCTCGAACTCCGAGCTGCGCGCGGTCGCCGAGGTCTACGGCGCCGACGACGCCAAGGAGAAGTTCGCGCGCGACTTCGTCGCCGCGTGGAACAAGGTCATGAACCTGGACCGGTTCGACCTCGCCTGATCCGCTCGACCGCCGCGGCCGGGCCGTCCCCGCGGGGGCGGCCCGGCCGTCGTCATGCGGCCCGGCACTGCGGGCACAGGCCCCAGAACGTCACATCGGCCTCGTCGACCAGGTACCCGGCGTCGTCCACCGGCTCCATGCACGGCGGATGCCCCACCGCGCAGTCGACGTCCTTGACCGCCCCGCACTTGCGGCACACCAGATGATGATGGTTGTCGCCGACCCGCCCCTCGTACCGCGCGGGACTCCCCGCCGGCTCGATCCGCCGGACGAGCCCCGCCGCCGCGAGCGCGTGAAGCGCCTCGTAGACGGCCTGCACCGAGATGTGCCCCACCCGGTCCCGCACCCCGGACGCGATCGCCTCGACCCCGAGGTGGTCACCGTCCCGGACGGTCTCCAGCAGCGCGACGCGGGCCGCCGTCACCCGCAGCCCGACACCGCGCAACTCCTCAGCGGTGCTCCGCGACGCTGCCATGCCCCACCTCTACACGCGAACGATTTGCGACAACGAATGACAAAAGTGTAAACGAGGCCCCCTAACTCCCTGAAAACCCGCCTGAACACCCCTCTCGAACCCCAGCCCCGCCCCAAACCCCACCCAGCCTCCAGCCACAGGACGGCGCGGTCAGGGGAGCATGGCACCGAGCCAGCACAGCACGGCCACCGAAGACTCAGGCGCTCGGAACTCGAATCCGGGGCCTCGGATGCGGGGGCTGGAGGGCGAGGAGCCTGGAGGCCGCCGCGCTTCGGGGCGTGCGGGCTCGGGGTGTGCGGTGTCCGAAGGGCGCAGTTCTTCCGGACGCGGCACCTTCCGGGTGCGCGGGCTCAGAGGGTGCGGCACTTCCGGACGCGGCGCCTTCCAGGTGTGCGGGCTCAGAGGGTGCGGGGTTCGGGGGGCGCCGGGCTTCTGGAATGCGGCACCTTCCGGATGCGGGGCTTTCGGGTTGCCCTGGGCTTGGAGGGTGCGGCGCTTCCGGGCGCGGGGATTCGGGGGGCCGGGGTATGCGAGCTTGCGGGTGCGCAGGCTCGGGAGGCGAGGGGGCTCGGAAGGCGAGGGGGCTCGGAAGGCGCGGCGCTTCTGGGGGCGGCGCTCAGGGGTGTGCGGGTGGGCTCAGGGGGAGGGGGTGAGGTGCTCGGTGAGGATCTTCAGGTGGGTTTCGCGGGCCTCGGCGTGGTGGCGGCGGCCTTCCTCGGTGATCTGGACGAAGACGCCACGGCGGTCGTCCCTGCAGAGGTCGCGGACGACGTAGCCGTTCTTCTCCAGGCGGGCGACCGTGCGGGACAGGGCGCTCTGGCTGAGGTACATCGCCGCGGCGATCTCCTGCATGCGGCGCTTCTCACAGTGGAGATCGACGAGGCGGTCGAGCGTCTCGTACTCGCTCATGCTCAGGCCGTGAGCGTCCTGCAGGGCCCGCTCCAAGGCGCAGGCGACCGTGTTGTAGCAGGTCGCAAGCTCGCGCCAGCGCTCGACTAGAGCAGCGTTCGCCTCCATGCCGCGCATCGTACCATGCATGCGCATCAGATGCGCGGACATTAAATTCCGCAGAAATTTGTGCGTGGACATTTGATGCATGCGCATGTACTGTCCTGCGCCGTGGCTATCACCGACACCTCACCTGTCTCCACCCGCCGTCCGCCGGTAGCCGACCGCGCGCCGGCCGAACAGATCTGGACCCCTCGCCTTTGGGGCGTCCTCGCCGTCCTGTGCGCCGTGCTGTTCCTCGATGGACTCGACGTTTCGATGGTGGGCGTCGCGCTGCCGTCGATAGGCGCCGAGCTCGGGCTGTCCACCACGTCGCTGCAGTGGATCGTGAACGGATACGTCCTCGGCTACGGCGGGCTGCTGCTCCTTGGCGGGCGCACCGCCGACCTGCTGGGACGCCGCCGGATCTTCCTTGCCGCGCTCGCCGTGTTCGCCGTCGCGTCTCTGATCGGCGGCCTGGTGAACGACGGCGCGCTCTTGATCGTCACCCGTTTCGTCAAGGGGCTCGCCGCTGCGTTCACGGCGCCCACCGCCCTGTCCATCCTGACCACCACGTTCCATGAGGGACCCGCGCGGAACCGGGCACTGTCGGTGTTCTCCGTCTTCGGCGCGAGCGGCTACTCGTCCGGGCTGATCCTCGGCGGGCTGCTGACCAGCTTCGGCTGGCGCTGGACGTTCCTGACGCCCGTTCCACTCGCGGTCATCGCGCTGATCGCGGGCTACGCGCTGATCCCGCGGGACAAGCCCGCAGCCGGCGGCGGCCACGACATCGTCGGTGCCGTGACGCTCACCGGCGGCATGCTGCTCGCGGTCTACACCGTGGTCTCGGCGCCCGACCGCGGCTGGCTCGACCCCCTGACCGTGGGCTCGATCGTCCTCGCGGCGGTTCTACTGGTCGGCTTCTTCGTCACCGAGAACAAGGTGCGGCACCCGCTGATCCGGCTCGGCATCCTGCGGATCGGCGCCATCGTCCGCGCCAACCTGAGCATCGTCGCGCTGTTCGGGTCGTACCTGAGCTTCCAGTTCATGATGACGCTCTACCTGCAGGACGTCCTGCACTGGTCGCCGCTGAAGATGGCCATGGGACTGCTGCCCGCCGGGCTCCTCGTCGCCTTCGGCTCGCCGTTCGTCGGACGGCTGATCGACCGGTACGGGACGCCTCGCCTGATCATCAGCTCCATGACGTCCCTCAGCCTCGGCTACGGCTGGTTCCTGGCCACGGCGGGGAACACCCCGCACTACGCGTTCACGATCCTGCCGACGATGCTCCTGCTGGGCGGCGGTTTCGCGTTCGGGTTCAGCTCGATCATGGCGCAGGCCACGGACGGGATCGACGACTCCGAGCAGGGCCTGGCGTCCGGCCTCGTCCAGACCTCCGGCCAGGTCGGCGCCGCCCTCGTCCTGGCCTTGGTCACCGCCCTGGTCGCCGGCGGGACGGCCGCCGGCGGCGACGGGTTCGCCGAGTTCCACCCGGGCGTCAACCTGGTCAGCGCCGTAGCCGTCATCGGCCTGGCCCTCAACCTGATCCCCCTCCTCCGCCGCAACCGCACCTGACCAGCAACTCCTCAACCGGGGGGCGGCCTCCCCAAAGGCCGCCCCCGCTCCCTAACCGCCCACCCACCTGAGGGCACGCATCCTCCGCCCACGTGAGGGCACGCATCCTCCGCCCACGTGAGGGCACGCATCCTCCGCCCGCCTGAGGGCACGCATCCCCCACGTCCCGCCTGCGACCGTGCGCCCAGCCGTGGCCACCCCCACGCCCAGCGCCACCCGCGACGCCAGCAGCAACTCGTCCGACCTGACCTGGGGACGTGCGCACCTGGGCGTGGGAGTTCGCCGAGCAGGCGTGGTTCCTCGCCCGGGTCACCGGCATCCCGGTGATCCTCGTGTCGCTGCCGCTCGACGCGACGGTCGCGCTCCACGTCGGGCAGCTCGCCGCGCAGCTCGGTGCCCAGTTCGCGACCGGCGGCGCGGTCGTCGCCGGGCTGGTCCGCGGCTGGTTCGGGTGCTTGCGGGCCGCCACGAGGGTGACTTTGAGGTCGCCCTCGTGGCGGCGATGTGGAGTGCTACTTGGGGCGCTTCCAGAAGGGGCGGCGCGGGGCGGGTTCTCCGGTGAAGTCGGCCAGGACCTGGAGGGCACGAGCCCAGTGGTCCGCGATGGTGGCCTGGTCCGCGGTGGGCTGGAGGCGGCGCAGGTCATCGCGGAGGGCCGCCAGAGGCGTGGCGTCCAGGCGCTGCGCCTCCATGCGCTGGACGATCGACTCCAGGATGGGGAGGAGTTCGCTCAGCAGGTGGTGGACACGCTGGTCGTCCGGGACCTGGCGGAGCCGGTTGAGGACGTTCGTCAGCTCCTGCTGGAAGTCCGGCTGCGCAGGGGCGGGCCGCGCGGGGGCGGGGCGGGCGCGGCGCGGAGCCGAGCCTCGTCCGGCTGCCCGGCCGAAGGCGCGTCCGGGCCGCGCGGAAGGCGGGGGCGGCGGGGGAGCTCCAGCGGGTGCCGGCGGTGGGCCTCCCGCGGGTGCCGGCGGTGGGCCTCCCGCGGGTGCCGGCGGTAGGCCGCTGATGGCCGGAGGCACTGCGAATCCGTACGACTGGGCGGAGTAGGCAGCGGGTGCGGCCATGGGGGCCGCCTCGGGCGTTGCCCAACCTTGGGGGGTTTCCACCGGCTGGACGACCTGGTGCGGTGTGCCGCCTTTCGTCACCACCCGGCTGTCCACGGCCACGAACGCGGTGAAGCGGCACAGGACGCCGAAGCGGAGCGAGGTCTCGACGATGCGCTGCTCCAGGTCGTCGGGGCCGCCGACCGTGTAGCGGTCTTCGAGGTCGCGGAGGTGGGCGCGGGCCCAGATGGACGTGGCGGCGGTGTGCGCGGAGACGGTGCCGTCGGCGCGCCGCTCCCAGGGCGTCCCGTCGGACGCGGTGCCCCGGACGGAGAGCGAGCCGGACGGGTCGCCGCGGAACCGGCCGGCGATCACCAGGGGCACACCGGGGAACAGCGCCCCCAGCCGGGACGGGGCCACGGAGTCCGGGACGATCTCCAGGCCGTCGGCGTGCAGGGTGAGGCCGGTCGCCAGCGGGGCGGCGATCCGGTGGTGGATGTGCTCCATCGCCTCGTCGAGGCGGTCCTCCGATTCGACGAGTTCGCAGCGCCCCCGGCCGATGGCGGCAAGGCGGTTCAGGAAGCCGGCGTTGACGGCCCGGTCGATGCCGACGGTGTGGACCCGGATGCCTCGGAGCCCCGGCTCCAGGCGGGCGAGCAGCTGGTCCTCGTTCCCGACCTGGCCGTCGGTGATCAGGACGAGCACCCGGTCGCGGGTGGACTCGGCGAGCAGCCGGCACGCCTCGTCGAGCGGGGTGAGCATCTCCGTGCCGCCGCGTGCGTTCAGTGCCGCGAGGTGCTCGACGGCGCGGAACCGGTTGCGGTCGGTGCCGTCGACCAGACCCGTGCCGAGGTCGCGGGGGCGTTCGATGACGTTGTCGAAGGACAGGACGGCGAACCGGTCCTCACCGCGGAAGGTGTCGACGATGCGGGCGGCGGCGCGGCGGGCGGCGACCATCTTCCAGCCCTGCATGCTCCCCGAGCGGTCGAGGACGAGGACCACGTCGCGCGGGCTCGGCCTGGCGTCGCCGGACGGCAGCACGGTCAACGTGAACGTCCCCTCTTGCACCGTCCCTTCTGCGGAGACGTCCGGGCTGACGGAGCGGCGAGTGGTCTCCTTGGGGGCCGGGGCCGGGGCCGGGGCCGGGGCCGGGGCGGAGCCGTCCGAGGCGGTGGAGGGGGTCGGCGCATGGGGGCGGGTCGCGGGCTCGTCCGGGACCAAGGAGAGGGCCGCGGTCTCGCGAGGGACGAAGTCCAGCCGGAGGATGAAGTCGCGGTCGAGGCGCTCACCCGGCTGGAGCCGCACGGTCGTGCCTTCGCCCTCGCGCGCTTCGGACACCACGTGCAGCGCGGACCGGATCCGGGTCAGGGGCAGCCCGGCCGGGTCGATGTCGACGGTGACGGACAGGCGGACCGGATTGGGGAAGCCGGGCAGGAGGACGGGCGGGCTGATCCGGGAGGCGTCCGGCACCGCGTCGGTGTCGTCCGCAATGCCGGGACCGGTGCGTTCGCCGTCCAGGGGAGAGCCCGGGATGTAGCGGGGGGCCACCACGAGCGGGAAGCGGAACGTCGCGCTGGAGGCCGACTCGTGGGGCAGGGGCTGGACGAGTTCCAGCCGGATGGTCACCCGTTCGCCGGGCAGGATGTTGCCGACCCGCATGCTGAACACATCGGGGCGGTCCTCCTCGGCGATCGCGGCGCGCTGCCCCGAGGCGATGGCGTCGTTGTAGTCCTGCCGCGCCTGGCCGCGCTCCTTCAGCGTGCCCTCGATGACCCGGTCCGCGGCCTCCATGCGCATCGCGGTCACGGCGGCGCGGTCGGGCAGGGGGAAGATGTAGGTGGCCTCGAGCGGCATGTCGAACGGGTTGCGGAAACCCTGGACGACCTCGATGCCGGCGGCGAGGCCGGTGATCGACGCGTGGACCTCGACGGTGTCGAGCGGCAGGTTGCCCTTGTCGGTGCTGAGTGCGCCCAGACCGCGGTCGGACGCCGGGGGCTGTTCGGTCTCGGGTAGCGGCAGGATGCGCACGGTCACGGGGACCTCCGGAAGTGAGCGTCGGGCGGAAATGCGGGGCTTGCGGCGGGGCTGAGCAGGCCGCGGCGGTGCAGGACTTCGAGCAGTGGCCGCGCGGCGGCGTCGATCGCGGCGAGGTCGTCTTCGGTCAGAGCGGCACCGTCCAGCATGAGGGTGACGCCGGATGCGAGCCGGACCCCTTGGACGACCGGCGGGAGCGGTCGCCCGTATTCGGCGGCGACGGTCGCTGGCTTGTGCGACACATCCGGCCGGGTTTTCCAGAAGGCGTCGCCTGCTTCTGCGCCCCGTCTGTCTGGCGAGCTCGCCTCTCCGTTCGGCGGGGCCGCGCCGCTGTCTGGCGGGCGCGTTCCTCCAGCGAGTGGGGCCGCCCCCGGCGGGTCTTCCGGGGGAGTCGGGTCTTCTGCTTCGCCTGTTGCTGCGGCTGCCTCGTTGGATGCTGCGGCCTTGTCAGCCTCGTCCGCCCCTCCGGTGGCCACAGGGGAGCCGCGCTGGGGGCGGGGGTGTGAGGGGCGGTGGTCGGTGGAGGGCGTGGCGGTTCTGTGTGGAGCCGGCGCCGCGGGGAGGGCGGGGGAAGTGGGGAGGTCGGTGGCGGGGAGGTCGGCTATGCGGGCGAGTGTTTCGTCGGGGGCCGCGGCGAGTTCGAGCTGGATCTCCGCGATCGAGCGGCCTTCGGCCTGGCGGCGTTTCACCGCGACGAGTTGGAGGAGGTGGCGGTGGCCGTACAGGGCGTTGCGGCCGCGCCGGGCGAGCGGCGGGTCGACCAGGCCGATCGTGGTGTACCAGCGGATCAGCCGGGCGTTGGGGAGGTCGCGCACCCGGCCGCTGACCTGCGCGGCTCCTTCCGCCGCGAGAGCGGCGGCGGCGCGTTCCGCCAGCTCGCCGATGGTCCAGGTACCGTCCATGGCTCGATGATGACACTGTCATCGTGACACTGTCAACTGCGATTTGGTGATCGTTTCGAGGAGGTGGTCGCGCCGGCGTTCGTCGGGGACTCGGGGTGTCTGCCTCGCGCTGGAGTGGACGGCAGTGCCTGTCGGGTCGGGCGATGCCCGGGAGCCATTCGCGGGAGACGCCTCGGTCCCGTGAGGTGTGGAGTGGGCGGCGGGCCCGTGGGGTCGGGCGATGTGCGCGATATTGGCGATCTCCGATGATCTTTGGTCGAGCGCGGCGGAGCCCCGCTCCGGCTGATGACCGGCGCGCGAAAGGTCGATTTTGTTGATGTCGGAATGATCCTTCGTAAGGCAAGTGGGCCGATTCCAGCACTTCACTCTGTGTCGCAGTAGGGGTGCTCATCGAGATGCTGTGCTGGTCATGGCAAGCGTGCGATAGTTGCAGTATGTCGGTCAAAGCGCGCAAATCGCTCTATTGCGACACTCCGTCGGAGTCGCCATGAGTGGTACATGAATGGGGTTCGGTATCCCAGTTGGATCTTCTGAAATGGCCAGTAAAGAACGCGAAGAGCCTTTACCTTTTCCGGTATGAACGACCATCTCCTGGTCGAGGCGCTACGCGAGCGCGATCCCAGCGCCCCGGCCGCGGTGTACGACGCACATGCCCACCGGCTCTACGCGTACTGCTGGTTCCAGTTGCGCTGCCGCGACACGGCGCAGGTCGCCCTGCGCGACACGTTCATCGTGGCGGAGGCGCACATCGGCAAGCTGCGCGATCCTCACCGGTTCAAGGCGTGGCTCTATGCCATCGCCAGGCTGGAGTGCGCTCGGCACATGCCGCTGCGGAACAAGACTCCGGACATGCCGGTCGCCAGCCACGACCAGGAGGATGTCGACCAGCGCATCACGGCCTGGCACGCGGTCCTGGCGTTACGTCCGATCTCGCGAGAGATCCTGGAACTGAGCATCAGGCATGGACTGCCGGTGCCCGATCTGGCCGTGGTTCTGGGCCTGTCCTTGAAGGGCGCCCAGGATGCGCTGGACCTCGCACGGGTCGAGCTGGAGGACGCGCTGGTCGCGGAGATGCTCGTGCAACAGGGTCCTTATGGCTGCGGCAGGCGTGCGCTGCTGCTGCGAGAACGGTCCGGCGAGCTCGATCACGACCTGAGCGGACGGCTGAGACGGCACGCGGAAGCCTGCTCCGTCTGCGGTTCGCTCCGCCCCCGCTCGGTCTCGGCGAGGAAGGTGTACGGGCTGCTGCCGGACGCGCGTCCGGCAAGGGAACTGCGGCTCCGTGTCATGAGCTGCTTTCTGGACCCCGAGCTGGTGGGTTACAGGCTCTTCGTCGCCACCCGCGTCACGGAGTTCACCTCCGATGGCTTCCCCGTCCAGGACCTGCGGTCGAAACGGGGCACCCGCCAGAGCGGCGGAGGCTCATGGCTCGGCCGCTTCCGCAAGGCGCCCGCCGCCGCACCGGCGGGGATCGGCGCGCAGGCCGTCCGTGCCGCAATGGTGCTCGCGGTGGTGGCGTTCCTGTCCGGCGGTGGGGTCGCGTCGATGTACGGAGTGCTGGGCACCAACGGGAACCCAGCCGAAACGGCCGCCGGTCCGCAGCCGACCGTGGTGCCCGGCGTCTCTCAGACACCGGAGACCAGACGGCCGCCTGAGATGAGCCCGGACGGACCCGGGCCGCTTGACGCCGTCCCTGTGTCGGCCACGTTCCCGTTCGGCGCGCGCGCCTCGTCCGCACCTCCGACGGCCGTGCCCGAACCGCCACCGGTGCCAGTCTCTGGGACCGAGCCCACAACGTCTGCGGGCGTCCTGGTCGTCTCGCCGCTCTACCTGGACCTGGCAGGAGGTTCGGACGGCTCCATAGAGGTGCGAGCGGAAGACGGACCGGTGGCCTGGCAGACGAACACCCAGGGACCTATTCAGGTACAGCCGTCCTCTGGCCGTCTTCAGCCGGGGCAGACCGTGACCCTGCACGTCCACGTCTCGCGCGGTCCGGACGATCGTGGGGCCGGCACTGTCACCTTCCGACCGGGCGGCGTCCAGATGCACGTCACCTGGCGGAAGGACGCACCGCCCGACCCCGGCCCAGACCCATCGCCTACGCCGACGGGCTCCAGTTCGGCGAGCCCCTCTGTGCCGCCAGAGACGCAACGACCGGGAAGCTCTCAGCCGACACCGACGGATACGGAGCCGCCAGGAAGCAGTCAGCCGGCGCCGACACCGACACCATCGACCCCTTCGCCGACATCGCCCCCTGGCACAGCCCCTGAGGCCACACCGTCTCCGACAGGACGGCCGTCCGACGAGAACCCGCCGAGCGTGGAGCCGACAGCCACCGGATGACGGGCAAGTCTCGGCGGTGAACGCCTGCCTGGAGTGGCGCGCGTACCGACCATTGCCCGAGTCAACTACTCTTCGTAGGTGATCGTTTGCGCTAAGCAGTGCATCCCCGGGGGAGGACGTGCTCATGGCAACCGGCGCAGCAGACACCCGCCACCGCCGTGCGGTGCGGCCCCCCGCCCTGAACACGATGCTGCGGGTGGTCGCCTTCGGCTCCGGCCTGGCCATGAGCATGAGCCTGCTGGTGCCGGCCGCGTCAGCGCGTCCGTCCGCCGACCCCGGCCCTAGCGCGAAGGACCTCGAACGGACCGAACGCCAAGTGCGGGAACGGGCCGCCGAAGTCGGCCGGACGAAAGCCAAGCTCGCGCAGGCGGACGGGGAACTCGACAGGCTCGGCGTCGCCGCGGAGACCGCCATAGAGCGATACAACGGCGAGCGGGTGCAGCTGCAACGCGCGCAGCGCGCGTACTGGGACACCCAAGGCCGTGTTGCCGAGGCGGACCGGAGGGTGGAGGAGAGCAGGGCTGAACTGGCGTCGTTCGCGGCCCGCGTCTACCAGGACAACACCGGCTACGACCAGATCTCGTCGGCGCTCGTCGGCGATGGCGGCCCCCAGGGCTTCATGGACCGTGCGGGGATGGTCCAGATGCTCACCCAACGGCGGGCGGCCATGGTCGGCCGCGTGGAGGCGTCCAAGAACGTCGCGGACGTGTTCCGCCGCCAGGCGGAGGCCGCGTTCGAGGAGCAGCAAGCCGTGACGCGGCGGGCCGACGAGGCCAAGCGGTTCGCGGAGGAGGCGGTGGCCAGGCAGCAGGAGTCCGTCCAACGCATCGAAGCCGAGAAGCGGCGCCTTGAGCGTCGGCTCGGCGATGCCAAGGCCCATGCTGCTCGGGTCAAGCGCGCGCGGGAAAGGGTGAGGGAGAAGGCCGAGGCGCGCAAGGCCCGTTCCGCCTTCGCAGGCTCAGGGGCTCCCGCCACAGGACTGACCTCGTCCGCCGCGCGCGGTGCCATCGCCGCCCGGGCGGCGCTGAAATGGCTGGGCACCCCGTACGCGTGGGGTGGAGGCAACATGTTCGGGCCCAGCCAGGGGTTCGCTCAAGGCGCGGGCACGGTCGGCTTCGACTGTTCGGGCCTCGCCATGTACGCGTGGGACAAGGCCGGTGTACGGCTCGACCATTGGACCGGTACCCAATGGACGTCGGGCCCGCATGTGTCCACGAGCGCGTTGCGCCCGGGGGATCTGGTCTTCTTCGCTACGGATTCGTCCGACCCTGCCACCATCCACCATGTCGGCATCTACATCGGCGACGGCCAGATGGTGGAGGCGCCCTACACGGGGGCCGAGGTTCGCGTATCGAGCATTCACCGCGGTGACCTGATCGGTGCCACCCGCCCGGGATGAGCCGTGGTGCCCATGGACGGCGAGGACCCTTCCGCACGGCGTTCCGTGCGGAAGGGTCCTTACGGGATCGTGTCGCGGGGGCGGCGGGAGCGGATCAGCGCCGTCTGCGACTCCCGGCCCCGGCGCTCAGTGGCCGCCCTGGTCCGCGGCGCGCTTCCGGGAACGCTCGATCTCCAGCTCGGCTTCGACGCGCCCCACCCAGCTGGCGCCCTCGACGGACTTGCCGGGCTCCAGGTCCTTGTAGACCTCGAAGAAGTGCTGTATCTCCAGGCGGTCGAACTCGGCGACGTGGTGGATGTCGCGCAGGTGCTCCATGCGGGGGTCGGTGGCGGGGACGCACAGGACCTTGTCGTCACCACCGGCCTCGTCGGTCATCCGGAACATGCCCACCGCGCGGCAGCGGATGAGGCAGCCCGGGAACGTCGGCTCCTGCAGCAGGACGAGCGCGTCCAGCGGGTCGCCGTCCTCCCCTAGGGTGTCCTCGATGAACCCGTAGTCGGCCGGGTACTGCGTCGAGGTGAACAGCATGCGGTCGAGCCGGATGCGCCCCGTCTCGTGGTCCACCTCGTACTTGTTCCGCTGGCCCTTCGGGATCTCAATGGTGACGTCGAAATCCAAGATGTCCTCCGCTCCCTGCGCGCTCGCAGTGAATAGTCTTCCGGGAGCCCGTGGGTGAGGCCGGCCCCACAGGGCGAGTGTTCCCTCGTATAAGGATGTCGCACGTTGGTGAGTGCTGAGTGGGAGAGGGGCGGTCACGTGCCTGGACGGGGCCGGGCCCTCGTGATTCTGTCGCTGTCCCTCCTTAACGTTTTCACCGTCGCCGCCGGGCTGGCAGTGGCGAAACTCACACCCGAGCGTCATCTGTCCCCGCAGCCCCCCAGCGTGGCGGAGCGCGACCCGGTGCGCGTTCCGGCGTCCGCGGTCGTGGCCCCCGCGGCCGATCCCGCGTCGGGCCGGGCGCCGGACCCCTCCGTCCTGGCTGGACGGCTGGCGCCGCTGATCGGCGGGCCGAAGGCGAAGATCAGCGCGGTGGTCGTCGACGCCGAGACGCGCCGGTCCCTGTACGCGCTGGGTGCCGATCGGCCCGCCACCCCCGCCTCGACGACGAAACTGGCGACCTCGGTCGCGGCGCTGGCCACGGTCGGCCCCGCGTACCGGATCGCCACCCGGGTCGTGCGCGGTACCGGCGGCGGAATCGTACTGGTCGGAGGCGGGGATCCTACCCTGACGGCCCTGCCGCCACGTCCGGGGGCGGGGCATCCGCCCTATGCGTCCCTCTTGGACCTGGCTCGCCAGACGGCTGCCGCGCTGAAGGCCGCCGGTGTGCAACAGGCGCGCGTTGACTACGACGTGTCCGCGTACCAGGGCCCTTATACGGCGGCTGGGTGGAAGCCCAATTACCTGCCGGACGGCGAGGTCGCGCCTGTGACCGCTCTGACGGTCGATGAGGGCCGCGTCTCCCCGACGGACCCGACCAAGAAGACGAGGGTCTCCAACCCGCCCGCCACTGCGGTGAGGCAGTTCGCGTACCTGCTGTCCAAGCAGGGAATCAAGGCGAGGGCAGGACAGAGGACGGTGGCGCAGGAGGGCGCCGAGAGGCTCGGCATCGTCCACTCACCGCCGATGGCCGCTCTGGTGGAGCATCTGCTGACCGACAGTGACAACGACGTCGCCGAGGCGGTGGCTCGCCAGGTCGCCATCAAGCTGGGGCGTCCGCCGACGTTCGCGGGTGCGGCGCAGGCCGTCCAGCAGGTTCTGGGCCGACTCGGTGTGGCGGAAGGCGTCTCGGTCAACGACGGCAGCGGCCTGTCGCCGCGCAACCGGATCTCGCCGATGGCGCTGGCCAGGATCGTCTCGCTCGCAGCCGGCGAGAAGCACCCGGAGTTGCGCGCGGCCATCACGGGACTGCCGGTCGCGGGATTCTCGGGGACGTTGAGCCCGCCGCGCTACACCACGGTGGGCAGCCGGGCGGGCGCCGGCATGGTCCGCGCCAAGACGGGCACCTTGGCGGGCGTCAGCACGCTGGCCGGGCTCGCATATGACGCGGACGGGCGGCTGCTCGCGTTCGCCTTCATGGCGGGGGACGGTAAGGGCCCGGTCGATCCCGGCAAGCTGGACCAGTTGGCCGCGACCGTCGCCTCCTGCGGCTGCGGCTGACGCCCTGTGGGGTGCGGGCGCGGCTGGGCTTACGGTGCGCGGGTGCGGCTGGGCCTGCGGTGCGCGGGTGCGGCTGGGCCTGCGGTGCGCGGCAGCCGGTTGGGCCTGCTGGGTGCGGCTGCGGTCGAGCTGCGGTTATCCACAGGTGGGCGTTCTCCTGCGTTGAGGCGTGGGGCGATGCGAGCGTGAAGGGGTACGGTCCGCCCCCGGGTGGGTGGGGCCTGGTTTTTGGGGGTTGGGGGGCTTTGTGGCGGGACGGTGTGGGCTGGGGGCGTGTGGGCGGGGCCGTACGGGAGATAACCAGAACGGTTGTTCGTTGAACGACCCAGTAGGGGCGCTCCGGCGCCGTCTCCGAAACGTACGGTGGAGTACATGAGCGCCTCGATGATCGACTGGAACATGGCCGTTCAGGCCGGGACCCGGCTCGTGAGGCCGGGACCGCAGGTCAGCTATGACGAGGCCCGCGAGGTCGTGAAGGAGCTGCGCGAACTTTCCAAGATCGCCCACGGGCATGTGCGGGACTTCACCGGCATGGCGTCCGAGCTCGACCCGGATCCGGCGACGGTCGTGGACAGGCCCGGCTGGATCCGCGCGAACGTGGACGGCTTCCGGGTGGTGCTGGAGCCGCTCATCGAGCAGATGTCCGAGCGGCGTGGCCCGGGGCCCCTCGGCGGTGCGGGGAACATGGTCGTTCAGGCGGTGGGTTCCCGTGTGACCGGCATGCAGGTGGGCGCGATCCTGGCCTACATGGCGAGCCGTGTCCTGGGGCAGTACGAGCTGTTCTTGCCGCCGGACCCCACGGGACGCACGGCGACGGGGCGTCTGACCCTGGTCGCGCCCAACATCGTCCATGTCGAGCAGGAGCTGGGCGTGGAGTCGCGTGACTTCCGCCTGTGGGTGTGCCTGCACGAGGAGACGCACCGTGCCCAGTTCACCGGCGTCCCCTGGCTGCGCGAGTACGTCCAGGACCAGATGACCAAGTTCCTGCTCGCGTCCGACCTCGACCCCGGCGCGATGCTCGACCGCATCCGGGACGCGGCCGAGGCCGTCGCCGACGCGGTCCGCGGCGGCGACGCCAACCTGATCGACGCGATCCAGAGCCCGGAGCAGCGCGAGATCCTCGATCGCCTGACCGCCGTGATGACCCTGGTGGAAGGGCACGGCGACTACGTGATGGACGCCGTCGGCCCGGAGGTCGTGCCGTCCGTGCAGCAGATCAGGTCGCGCTTCCAGGGGCGGCGTGAGGGCGGCACCAAGCTCGACAAGACGATCCGGCGCCTGCTGGGCATCGACCTGAAGATGAAGCAGTACGCGGAGGGTTCGCGGTTCGTGCGGCGGGTCGTCGCCGAGGTGGGCATGAGCGGCTTCAACCAGGTCTGGCAGTCGCCGGAGACGCTTCCCACGCACGACGAGATCAAGGAACCCGCACTCTGGATGGACCGGGTGGTCGGCCCCAGGGCCCTCGACGCGCCGCCCAAGGCCAACGAAGCCTGAGCCAAGCCGACCCCCTGCACGGCCCCGTGGGGTGGTAGACGTTTGTCCATGGGGCCTGATCCGGCAGTGGCGGCGGTTCGTCTCGCGGTGCGGCGAGTCCTCGCCAACCTGCCGGCGGACGCTCTGGTGCTGGCGGCCTGCAGCGGCGGCGCCGATTCCCTGGCGCTCGCCGGTGCGCTCGCCTTCGAAGCGCCCAGAGCGGGACGCCATGCGGGGGGCATCACGATCGACCACGGCCTACAGGACGGTTCGGACGAGCGTGCCGACACCGTAGTCCGCACCATGGCGTCTCTCGGGCTAGATCCAGCGGGCTCTATCGCGGTCACCGTCGATGGGCCGGGCGGCCCCGAGAGCACGGCCCGTGATGCTCGCTACACCGCTCTGGACGATGCGGCCCGTCGGCTGAGTGCAGCGGCTGTCCTTCTAGGCCACACCCAGGACGACCAGGCTGAGACGGTGCTGCTGGGTTTGGCGCGTGGTTCCGGTGCGCGGTCGCTGTCCGGCATGCCTGCCGAGTTCCGGCGGCAGGGCGTCCTGTACCTGAGGCCCTTGCTGGGGCTGGATCGGGCCACCACGCGCAGGGCCTGCACGGCGATGGGGCTGGACCCCTGGGACGACCCCCACAACGTCGACTCCGCCTATGCGCGTGTGCGCGTCCGCCATGAAGCCCTTCCCGCTCTGGAGAAGGCCCTCGGCCCGGGAGTGGCCGAGGCGCTGGCCAGGACGGCAAGGATGCTGCGTGACGATGCCGACGCCCTGGACGACCTGGCGACCCGCGCGTTCACCGACCTGGAGGCCCCAGAGGACGGCTACAGCGTGGGTCTGAGGCTGGAGGGGCTCGATGACCTGCCCAGGGCCGTCCGTACGCGGGTCTTGCGGATGGCCGCGGTGAAGGCCGGAAGCCCACCGGGTACGCTCGCGGCGGTTCATGTCGATGCGGTGGACCGGCTGGTCACGGCCTGGCGCGGCCAGCGGCACGTGGATCTGCCCGGGGGGCTACGCGCCGTCCGGCGGTATGCGAAGCTGCTGTTCGGCCCGGTTTGACGCGCGCCGTGTGCGGATCGTCGCACGGTGTGTCCGCCGTGCGTATCGCGTACACGCGCGCGCGGCGGTGTCCGTCCCGCGTCCGTCCCACCGGACGGGCGAAACTGAGCGATGAGGGTGGGGTTGTGGACGAGAAGGACCTGGGCGCCGACCTGGCGAAGGTGCTGATCCCCGAGAGCGATCTGCAGGCCAAGGTGCGGGAGCTCGCCGGGCAGATCGACGCCGACTACGCGGGCAAGGACCTGCTGCTCGTCGGGGTCCTCAAGGGCGCCGTCATGATCATGGCGGACCTGGCGCGGGCACTGCACACGCCCGCGTCGATGGACTGGATGGCGGTGTCGTCCTACGGCTCGGGCACGAAGTCGTCGGGCGTCGTGCGCATCCTCAAGGACCTCGACACCGACATCATCGACCGGCACGTCCTGATCGTGGAGGACATCGTCGACTCCGGCCTGACCCTGTCGTGGCTGGTGAGCAACCTTCTCTCGCGCGGGCCGGCCTCACTGGAGATCTGCGCGCTGCTGCGCAAGCCGGAGGCGGTCAAGACCGACCTCGACGTGAAGTACATCGGGTTCGACATCCCCAACGAGTTCGTCATCGGGTACGGGCTCGACTATGCGGAGAAGTACCGGAACCTGCCGTTCGTCGGCACGCTCGCCCCGCACGTGTACGGCGGCGACGGAGCCTGACCGTCCCGGCCGGAGGGGCGCTCCACCGTCCTCGGCGCCGCCCAAGCGCCCTGAATGGCTCCCAGATGGCCGCAGAGCCCCCAAGGGCACTGGTTTCGCCTCGTTCCGGCACCGGTCGCAGGTGCTGGTCACGGGCGCGCTCACGGGCCCTTCCACGGGTCTACGGACCACCCAGGGAACAAGTAACCGTGACGAATCGTTGCAAGGATCGTTGACGGGTATATGGAAGGGATGCGGGAGAACGGCGTCGGCTGCGTCTCCTGCGCCTGCGGTGTACCGTCGGTGTCCCGGACCCTGGGTTCGGGGAGCCATATGAGGGAAGCCGCCACGGTGGGTCCGAAGCCCTGGCGACGGGCCTTTCGTTGGACGCATTGTTGGTCGCAGTGGCGTTCGTCCCCCCGGGACGGGCGGGGATCACACACAGACGTTGGTCAGGAGGGACGGGCCCCGTAGGGGTAACCGGATAAATGGACGTGAAGCGCTACTTTCGCGGGCCGCTGCTGTGGATCCTGCTGTTCGGCATCTTGGTCGCCCTCGTCATGTGGGGCGTCAACCCCGGCCGTTCGTTCGAGAAGGTGGACACCTCCAAGGTGGTCCAGGAGATCGACGCGGGCCAGGTGAAATCGGCCAAGATCGTTGACAAGGACCAGCGGATCGAGCTGACCCTCAAGAACGACAAGCGGCAGCAGGCATCCTGGGTCGACGGCCAGGGGCTCCAGTTGCAGCAGCAGCTGCAGAAGCAGGTCGACGCCGGCAAGCTCCCCGGCGGTTACAACGTCGATGTCCCCAAGCAGAGCTTCTTCCTGAACCTGCTGTTCAGCCTGTTGCCCATCGTGGTGATCGTGCTGATCTTCCTGTTCATCATGAACCAGATGCAGGGCGGCGGCTCTCGGGTGATGAACTTCGGCAAGTCCAAGGCCAAGCTCATCACCAAGGACACCCCGAAGACCACCTTCGCCGACGTGGCCGGGGCCGACGAGGCCCTGGAGGAACTGGAAGAGATCAAGGACTTCCTGCAGAACCCGGCGAAGTTCCAGTCGATCGGCGCCAAGATCCCCAAGGGCGTGCTCCTGTACGGCCCGCCCGGCACCGGTAAGACGCTGCTGGCGCGCGCCGTCGCCGGTGAGGCCGGCGTGCCGTTCTACTCGATCTCCGGTTCGGACTTCGTGGAGATGTTCGTCGGCGTCGGCGCCTCCCGCGTCCGCGACCTGTTCGAGCAGGCCAAGACGAACGCCCCCTCGATCATCTTCATCGACGAGATCGACGCCGTCGGCCGGCACCGCGGCGCCGGGCTCGGCGGCGGCCACGACGAGCGCGAGCAGACCCTCAACCAGCTGCTGGTCGAGATGGACGGCTTCGACGTCAAGGGCGGCGTGATCCTGATCGCCGCGACGAACCGCCCCGACATCCTGGACCCGGCGCTGCTGCGTCCGGGCCGGTTCGACCGGCAGGTCACCGTGGACCGCCCGGACCTGGAGGGCCGCAAGGGCATCCTGCGGGTCCACGGCCGCGGCAAGCCGTTCGCGCAGGACGTCGACCTCGACGTCATCGCGCGGCGCACCCCGGGCTTCACCGGCGCCGACCTGGCCAACGTCATCAACGAGGCGGCGCTGCTCACGGCCCGCTTCGACCGCAAGCTGATCGACATGGACACCCTCGAGGAGTCCATCGACCGCGTCATGGCCGGGCCGGAGCGCAAGACCCGCGTGATGTCGGAGAAGGAAAAGAAGATCATCGCCTACCACGAGGGCGGGCACGCTCTGGTGGCGCACGCGCTGCCGAACTCCGACCCGGTGCACAAGGTGACGATCCTTCCGCGCGGGCGGGCCCTGGGCTACACCATGACCCTCCCGATGGAGGACAAGTTCCTCACCACGCGCTCCGAGATGAACGACCAGCTCGCCATGCTGCTCGGTGGGCGCACCGCAGAGGAACTGGTGTTCCACGAGCCGACGACGGGCGCGGCCAACGACATCGAGAAGGCCAGCTCGATCGCGCGCAACATGGTGACCGAGTACGGCATGAGCGAGCGTCTGGGCGCCCGTAAGTTCGGCTCCGGTCAGGGTGAGGTCTTCCTCGGCCGCGACATGGGGCACGAGCGTGATTACTCCGAGGACATAGCGTCCGCGATCGACGACGAGGTCCGTCGCTACATCGAGGCCGCGCACGACACCGCGTGGGAGATCTTGGTCGAGTACCGGGACGTCCTGGACGAGCTCGTCGTGAACCTGATGGAGAAGGAGACCCTGTCGAAGGACCAGGTGCTGGAGATCTTCGCGCCGATCCAGAAGCGGCCGCACCAGAACTCCTACACCGGCTACGGCAAGCGCCTCCCGTCCGACCGTCCTCCGGTACTGACGCCCAAGGAGCTGGCCCTGCTCGGCCCGCAGGACGTCACCGACCTCACCAAGAACAACGGCCAGGGCGGTGTCGCCTCCGAGGCGGTCGACCCGTCCCAGGGTGAGAGCTGACCGTTTTGGCGATTCCGTACGACGAGGCGCCGCTCGAGAATGACCCGCCGGCCGAGACCGTGCACGGCGGGCATTTCGACCACGCGCGCATCGAGAAGGCCGTCCGCGAGATCCTGATCGGCATCGGGGAGGACCCCGACCGGGACGGGCTGCGCGACACCCCGGCGCGGGTGGCGCGGGCGTACGCGGAGCAGTTCGCGGGTCTCCGGCAGACGCCGGAGGACGTGCTGACGACGGTGTTCGACGCCGACCATGAAGAGATGGTCCTGGTGAAGGACATCGAGGTCTACTCCGTGTGCGAGCACCACCTCGTGCCCTTCCACGGGGTGGCGCACGTGGGGTACACGCCCAACAAGAAGGGCCAGATCACGGGTCTGTCCAAACTGGCCCGCCTGGTGGACGTGTACGCCCGTCGTCCGCAGGTGCAGGAAAGGCTCACCAGCCAGGTCGCGGACGCGCTGATGCGGGTGCTGGAGCCGCGCGGCGCGATCGTGGTGATCGAGGCGGAGCACCTGTGCATGACGATGCGCGGGGTGCGGAAGCCGGGCGCGAAGACGGTCACGTCGGCGGTGCGCGGCGACTTCCGCGATCACGCCGAGACGCGCGCCGAGGCGATGAGCCTGATCCTCGGGCGTCACTGACCGTCCGGGTGCCCCGTGGGTCCCCAAGCGATCGAACGGGCCTCAGCGTCGCGCTGAGGCCCGTTCTGCTGGTTCCCGAGGGGCGGAGCGGACGGGCCGGGCGGCGGGAGCCGCCGCGTCGAACCCATGACTCCAAGGCATAAGGTGGGGTGACATGACCAATGCCGTAGTTCCGGGGCTCCCCTCGCCGGGGCGCTGCCTCGTCATGGGCGTGGTCAACGTGACCCCGGACTCGTTCTCGGACGGCGGAGCCTGGTTCGATCCCGAGAAGGCCGTCCGCCATGGGCTGGACCTCGTCGCGGAGGGCGCCGACATCGTGGACGTGGGCGGCGAGTCCACGCGGCCCGGTGCGCAGCGTGTGTCGCGCGAAGAGGAACTGCGCCGCGTGGTCCCGGTCATAGAGGCGCTCAACGCCGAGAACGTCCCGGTCAGCGTGGACACCATGCGGGCGGAGGTCGCGGAGGCCGCCGTAGGCGTGGGGGCCCGGCTGGTGAACGACGTCAGTGGCGGCCTCGCCGACCCGGACATGCCGCGCGTGGTCGCCGCCGCGGGCGTCCCCTACGTGGTCATGCATTGGCGCGGCCACAGCCATGACATGCAGACCCGTGCCATCTACGCGGATGTGGTCCGCGAGGTGCGCGATGAGCTTCTGCAGAGGGTCGATGTAGTCCTGCGCGAGGGCGTGGACCCGTCGATGATCGTGCTCGATCCCGGGCTCGGTTTCGCCAAGAGCCCCAAGGCCGGCCACAACTGGAGGCTCCTGGCCCGGCTCGACGCGCTGACCGCTACCGGGTATCCCGTGCTGGTCGGTGCGTCGCGCAAGAGCTTCCTCACGAAGCTGCTGGCCGACCCAGATGGGACGCCCCGCGCGTTCGCCGAATGCGACGACGCGACGGTGGCCACCACGTCGCTGGCCGCGGTGGCCGGGGCCTGGTGCGTACGGGTTCACAGGGTCCGCCCCAACGCGGACGCCGTTCGCGTGGCGGCCGCCATCAACGCGGCCCGCCTGTCCGACGAGGGGCCGTTCGGCGAAGTGCACCGGCTCAAGGACGAAGACTCGGAACCGGCCGCGGCGGACGGTCGCGCCCAGCAAGGGGGACACCGCCCATGAGCCGTGCCGTGAACCGCGCCGACGTGGACGAGGTCCACGCCGAGTTCTACGCCGCGTTCGAGGCCGGCGACTTCGACCGCATGTCGGCCGTGTGGGCCGACGGTCCGTACGCCTCCGGCGTCTCCTGCGTGCATCCAGGCTGGACGATGCTGCGCGGGCGCGAGGAGGTGCTGCGCTCCTGGGCGCTCATCATGGCCAACACGCCTTACATCCAGTTCGTGCTGACGGACGTGGAGACGGACGTGTACGGCGACCACGCCGTGGTGACGTGCAAGGAGAACGTGCTCACCGCCGATGAGGAGACGGAGACGGGGTTCCTCGCCGGCGGCAGCATCGTGGCGACGAACGTGTTCATACGGACCGGTGGGGAGTGGCGGCTTCTGCTCCACCACGGTTCCCCCGTCCTCAACGTCGTGGACGCGGAGGAAGAATGAGCCTCGACCGCATCGAACTGCGCGGCCTGCGGGCCCGGGGACGGCACGGGTGCCTCCCGGCCGAGCGTGAGCTGGGCCAGGAGTTCGTGGTGGACGCCGTACTCGGACTCGACACCCGCCCCGCCGCCGCCGGGGACGACCTCTCGCGTACCGTCGATTACGGGACGCTCGCGGGCCGTCTGGTCGCGGTCGTCGAGGGCGAGCCCGTCAATCTCATCGAAACGCTGGCCGACCGGCTGGCGACAATATGTCTGGAAGATGGGGCGGTGTCCGAGGTGGAGATCACCGTCCACAAGCCGAGCGCGCCTGTGCCGCACCCCTTCACGGACGTCGCCGTGAAGATCAGGAGGAGTCGCCCATGACTGCGTCCGACCGCATGCCCGACCGCACCGCCACCGGCGGGCACATGCTGGTCCAGCACCGTGTCGTGTTCTCGATCGGCAGCAACCTCGGAGACCGGCTGGACAACATCCAGGAGGCGGTCGACGCGCTGTTCGACGCGCCGGGGCTGAACTACGTGGCGGTCTCCCCCGTCTACGAGACCGCGCCCTTCGCCCCTCCCGGGGAGACCATCCCCGAGCAGGGCGACTTCCTCAACATCGTGCTCGTGGCCGACACCCGGCTGCCACCGGAGAACCTGCTGGAGCGCGTCCTGAACATCGAGAACTCGATGCGCCGGGAACGCGAGGTCCGCTGGGGGCCGCGCACGCTGGACATCGACATCGTCGTGTTCGGCGACGTCTCGTCCGACGACCCCGACCTGACGCTCCCCCACCCGCGCGCGCACGAGCGCGCGTTCGTGCTCGTGCCGTGGGCCGACATCGAGCCGGACGTGCTGCTGCCGGGGCACGGCCGCGTCGGTGACCTCGCCCAGGCCAAGCAGTCCGAGGGTGGCCCGTCGGCCGTACGCCGGCGGGAGGACCTGGCACTCCAGCAGCCTGCATGAAGCCGTCCCGCCCGCTGTTCCTGCTCGCCCTGGTCGTCGTCATCGCGGTGGTCACCTGGGCGGTGCTGCGTTCGGCCTACATCTCGCTGCCGCCCCTGCCGTGGACGGCGGTACCGACGCTGCTGCTGCTCGCCCTGGGCGAAGCGTTCACCGGCTGGAACGTGCTGCGCCGCATCCGCCGCAAGCCCGACAGGGGCCGCGCGCCGGAAGCGGGCCGCAGGACGCCCAAGCCGATCGAGCCCATGGCCGTGGCCCGGCTGGCCGCTCTGGGCAAGGCCAGCGCGCACTCCGCCGCCGTCATCGCGGGCGTGTTCGGCGGATTCGCCGTCAGCCTCGCGTCCCAGCTCGACAAGCCGACCCCCCGGCACGACTTCTTCGTCAGCGGCGGCACGTTCCTGGCGGCGGTGGTGCTGGTGGCCGCGGCGTTCTTCCTGGAGTACGCGTGCCGCGTGCCCAAGGACCCGGACGAGGAGGAGCGCGACCGCCGAGCCTCCCGCGCCTAGGCTTCGGACCTCGCGTCGCCGGGGGTCATTTGTCGATGTCGCCGACCACGAAGAACATCGAGCCGAGGATGGCGATCATGTCGGCGACCAGGTTGCCCGGCAGCAGCTCGGTGAGGACCTGGATGTTGTTGAAGGAGGCGGAGCGCAGCTTCATGCGCCACGGGGTCTTCTCTCCGCGCGACACCAGGTAGTAGCCGTTGATGCCCAGAGGGTTCTCCGTCCAGGCGTAGGTGTGGCCTTCGGGGACCTTCAGCACCTTCGGCAACCGCTGGTTGATCGGGCCCGACGGGAGTTCGGCGATGCGGTCCAGGCAGGCGTCGGCGAGATCCAGGGACGCGTGTACCTGGTCCAGGAGGCATTCGAAGCGCGCCAGGCAGTCGCCTTCTGTGCGGGTGACCACACGGACGTCGAGGTCGCCGTAGGCCAGGTAGGGCTCGTCCCGGCGCAGGTCGAAGTCGACGCCGGACGCTCGTGCGATGGGGCCCGACACTCCGTACTGGAGGATCTGCTCGCGGGTGAGGACGCCGACGCCTCGTGTGCGCGCGCGGAAGATCTCGTTGCCCATGATGATGTCGTCGATGTCGCCCATGCGGGAACGGACCTCGGCGACGGCGGTCCGCGCGCGCGCCGTCCAGCCGGCCGGGAGCTCGTCCTTCAGCCCACCGACCCGGTTGAACATGTAGTGCATGCGTCCACCGGAGATCTCCTCCATCACCCGCTGCAACGTCTCGCGCTCACGGAACGCGTAGAAGATCGGGGTGATGGCGCCCACCTCAAGGGGATATGAGCCAAGGAACATGAGGTGGTTCAGGATCCGGTTCAGTTCGGCGAGGAGGGTTCGCATCCATACGGCGCGTACGGGGACCTCCATGCCGAGCATGCGTTCGACGGCGAGGACGACGCCGAGCTCGCTGGAGAAGGCCGACAGCCAGTCGTGCCGGTTCGCCAGGACGATGATCTGCCGGAAGTCCCGGACCTCGAACAGCTTCTCCGCACCCCGGTGCATGTATCCGACGATGGGCTCGGCGGCGGAGATGCGTTCGCCGTCCAGCGTCAGCTTCAGCCGGAGCACCCCGTGCGTGGACGGGTGCTGCGGGCCGATGTTCAGGGTCATGTCCTCGGTGGCGAGCTCCTTGGCGCCCGCACCGATCCCGACGATCCGCTCGGTGGTCATGGTCGCGCCTCCGCCGCTCCGATCACCGCTTCATGGTCCCATGGCGAGCGGTACTCGTTTTCCGGTTGACTAGGGGGCAATGAACGCGAGCCACGGCGAACCGCCGTACGAGCCCGCCGCGCAGCCTGGGCCCCAGGACGCGGCGTACCCGCCCGCGCCCTCTGCCCCGGGACCTGGCGGCCAGCCGCCTGGTCAAGTACCGGCACACTACCCGCCGCAGCAAGGGCAGCAGCAGACGGCGCCCGCCTACCGGGCGGACCAGGCCTTCGCGCCTGGAAGCGGCCTCCACTGGGCGCCCATTTCCAAACGCCATGCCTGGCACAGGCTTCTCGCCGCCGTTCTCTGGGCGATCCCCATCGGTGGTGTGGGCGCGTTCATCGTGTGGCGGAACGGTGGCACGGTCGCCGCCGCCATGTGGATCGTCGCCGTCGTCCTTGGGGCGGCCCTCACGTGGCTGGTCGCCGAGCTCGACCGCCGGGCCTTCGGGTATGTCGAGCGCGCGGACGACCTCATCGTCACCCATGGCGTGTTCGTCAAGCGCCTCATCGTCGTCCCGTACGGGCGGATGCAGTTCGTGGACGTCACGGCAGGGCTTCTCGAGCGGTGGATGGGAATCGCCACCGTCCGGATGCACACCGCCGCCGCGGCGACGGACGCGACCATCCCCGGCCTGCCCAGTGCTGAAGCCGCGCTGCTGCGCGACCGTCTCGCCCAGAAGGGCGAGGAACGGAGCATGGGGCTATGAGTGGCCCTTATGGCCCCCCGTACGGACCCCCGGGCCCGCCTGGCCCGGGTCCTGGCCCAGGCCCAGGGCCTTATGGCCCGCCGCCAGGACGTCCAGGTCCCGGCCCTTACGGACCTCAAGGACGTCCAGGGCCGCCCTATGGCCCGCCGCCGCATCCGCCGTACGGGCCCCCTCCGCGGCCTCCTTATGGTGCGCCGCAACCTGCCTACGGCTATGGCCCGCAGCGTCCTCCGGTCCGTTTCTCTGAGGGCACGCACCGGCTCCACTGGGCGACGGCACCGCTGCGCGCCTTCATCTTCCTCATCATCTACTTCGTCCTGCTGGGCTTCCCGCTACTGCTGACCCAGACGGAAGACGGCATCACCTTGGCTCTCACCCCGGAGGTGATTGTCAGATTCCTCGTCGTGACCGTTCCCATGGGGTTCATCGCGGTGGGGTCGGGTCTCTGGACGTGGCTCGCACTCCGTTTCCGCATCGACAACGACGACCTCGTCGTCGAGACCGGCATCCTCCGCAAGAACAAGCGCCGCATCCCGCTTTCCCGCATCCAGGCCATCGACCTCGTCCGCCCACTGGTGACGAGGGTGTTCGCGCTGGCGGAAGTGCGCGTGGAACTGGCCGGCGGCGAGCAGAGCGAGATCGCGCTCCGCTACCTGGGGCGGAACTCCGCACAGCAGCTGCGCGCGGAACTCCTCGCGCGCGCCGCGGGCCTCCCCGGCCACACGCCGGAGGCACCGGAAAGGCACGTGTGGCGCGTCCCGTTCGGCGTGCTGTTCGCCTCCCTCGTGGTGAAGTTGCCCGTTCTCGGGACGGTCCTGCTCTTCATGGCCTCGCTCATCTTCCTCGTGATGTACGCGGAAGGCGGCATGCTGGCGGTCACCATCCCCGTCCTGCTCGGCCTCATCCGCGCTGTCATCGCCCCGCTCGTGATGTACGCGAACTTCACGGTCGCGATGTCACCGGACGGCATCCGCCTGCGCTACGGGCTCCTGGAGACCCGCATGCAGACGCTGCCGCCGGGCCGCGTGCAGGCCGTCAGCATCGTCGAGCCGATGATCTGGCGGAGCCTCGGCTGGGCCCGTGTCGAGGTCACCGTCGCGGGCTACGCGGGTGAGCGCCAGGCGCTGTCCTCGACGCTGCTCCCCGTCGCGCCCCGCCATGTCGCCATGCACCTCGTCTCGCAGGTCTTCCCCGGGACCCACGTGGACGCCGTGCCTCTCGTCCCCGCGTCCTCCAAGGCCGTTGCGATCGACCACGCGGACGGTGCCGGAACGGACGATGTGGTGTTCGTGACCCGGCACGGCTGGCCCTGCCGCCGCACCGACGTGATCGCGCACGCGCGCGCGCAGAGCGTCCGGCTCACGGTCAACCCGTTCCAGCGCCTCCTTGGGCTTGCCACCGTTCACGTTGATGCGCCACCAGGGCCAGTGCAGGTGGCGGCCACGGACCGCGAACTGGGCGAGGCCCGCGCGATCGTGGAGAGCACCGCCCGGAGGGCCTTGGCCGCGCGCCGCGCCGGCGGTGGCGACCCCACCCACTGGGCTCGCTGACGGCTTTTTCCACAGAATCTCGTTCTACTTCCATGCCGCGTCGCAGCCCGTGACCATGGGAACCGGTCGGCCCGCCCAGAGGGGGAGGCGGGCCGACCGCCATCGCCCGCCGCGGATTCGCCGCCGGGACGATCCGCCGGGGGTCAGGGTGCCACCGCGACCGCATGGAAGGAGGTGTCGCCGAAGGGAATCTTCCGCGGGGTGAAGGCGATCTTGCCCGGGCAGAGGCCGCGGTCCCGGAGATCGCTCACGATCCGCGGCACGGCGTCGACGGACGCCTGAGCCCAGTCGTGCATCAGGAGGATGCCGCCCGGCTGCAGGGTGCGGGCGGCCGCGACGATCTCGTCCGTGCTCGCCCCGGCCCAGTCCCTGGAGTCGACCGTCCACAGCACTTCCAGGACCCTCAGACGCGCCTCGTCCCGCCTCACCTGGTCGCTGGTCTCGCCATAGGGCGGACGGAACAGCGTCGGCCACCGGCCGGTGATGCGGCGCAGGGTCAACTGAGTGCCGAGGATCTCCTTGAACGCGGCGGGCTCGCCTAGATCGGGCAGATGGGGGTGGGTGTTCGTATGGTTGCCGATCCACATCCCGGCGCGCTGCTGGGCGCGGACGAGGTCGGGGCGAGCCTCGGCGTTGTTCCCCTGGTTGAAGAAGGTCGCCCGGGCGCCGGCGGCCCGAAGCCCGTCCAGCAGCGCTGGCAGCGTCGACGCGGTAGGGCCGTCGTCGTAGGTGAGCGCGACGTACCCGTTCGGGCACCGCGATTGGTGGTCCGAGTTGGTGACGGCCGCGTGCCCGACCGCGGGCACCATCGTGACCACGGCCGCCGCAGCCGTGGCCAGCGCCGCCGACGTCACCCCAGCCCGAGAATGCGACGTCACCCCACCCCGAGAAGGCCCGGCCGAATGCCGGCCACGCCACGAACGTCCAGACGAGCACGAACCGGATCGACCCGGCGAGTACGGAACTTGAGTCATCGTCCCTCCATGAGACGAAAGGCGGTACCTACCTGCAGACACAACTGCGGTTGATGGCTGGGTTTGCTTAGCTGCACGGCGCCGCCCCGTCCTACACGTGTGCCCTCGGCGTCGCCGCCGCCAAGGACCGCAGGGGGTATTCCCTCAGGTGTGGAAAGTGATCTTGCTGGGGAGCAAGTGATCAGTGGGTGAAGCGCCCACGTTCTTCGGGGGGAGAACCACACGT
>NZ_JBFARO010000081.1:0-34734 GCF_040677125.1 Actinomadura sp. NPDC049382 | reverse complement strand
GCGGTCGAGGAGGCCCGGCACGCCCGCCGCCTCGCCGCCGCCCGCCCCGACCCGGCCTGCGTCGTCCGGCACGACGAGCTCGCCACCCACGTCCTGCTGCTGGCGAGCGTCCCGGACGACGTCCGCCGCATGTTCCGGGTGCGGCTCCTGGACCCGCTGCTCGACTACGACCGGGCCCACGGCGCCGACCTCGTCCGCACCCTGGAGACGTTCCTGCGGCACTCCGGCTCGTGGACGCGCTGCGCCGAGCAGCTCCACCTGCACGTCAACTCCGTCCGGTACCGCATCCAGCGCGTGGAGGAGCTGACCGGCCGCGATCTGTCCCGCCTGGAGGACCGCGTCGACTTCTTCCTGGCCCTCCGCCTGACCTGACTCCCTGCCCCGGCTCCGGGCGCCCCGGGCTCAGCTGGTGTGGCGGACGAGCGCGGGGACGACGGTGTCCCAGGTCCGCCGGGGCAGGCCCGTACCGGTGCGCGGCAGGACGAGCAGTTCCGCGCGCGGGATCTCGGCGGCGAGGGCCTCGGCGTTGCCGAGAGGGAAGAACGGGTCGTCCTCGCCGTGGACGACCAGGGTCGGCGCGGTGATCTCCGGGAGGCGCTCGCGCCAGCGGGCGCCGCAGTCGAGCGCGGCGAAGACCGTGCCCATCTGGTCGGCGCGGTGGAACCTGCCGCTCGGGTCCCCGGTCCGGGTCCGGTCGTGGACGCGTTCGATGTTCTCGCGCGCCTCGCCTTCGTCGAAGTCGCGGCCGCCCATGTGACGGGCGTTCTCCAGCAGGAACGCGACGACGGAGGCCCGGTCCGCCCAGTCCACGCGCGGCGGGTTCATGAAGTGCTCCATGAGCTCGGGCGCGTGCTCGGGCAGGTCGGGGTCGGCGGGGCCGGGCGCCGTGGGCCGGGTGCCGATCAGGGTGAGGGTGGCGACGCGGCCGGGGTGGTCGAGGGCGAGGAGCTGGGCGATCCACCCGCCGGGACCGGCGCCGACGACGTGCGCGCGCTCCAGGCCGAGCGCGTCGAGCAGGCCCGCGGCGTCCGCGACCAGGTCCCGGAGGGTGTAGGCGGGCGCCTCCGGGTCGGCGGCGGTCGAGCGCCCGGTGTCGCGCAGGTCGTAGCGGACGACGAGGCGGCGCAGGGCCGCCAGCCGTTCGCACAGCGCGTCGGGCCACGTGAGCATCGTGTTCCCGATCAGGAGCACCGGCACGTCGTCCGCGCCGCCGAAGGTCTCCGTGCAGAGTTCGGCGCCGTTGACGCTGATGAGCTTCTCCATGCCGGTGCAGACCCGCGCGGCGCCCGGAACTCATCGCCGCGACCCCGCTCGGCCGGAAACTACGGAACGTTCGGCGGCGCCAGGGGCTTCAGTGCCTCGGTGATGTACTCCTCGGCGGCGGGCTTGGCGATGCCGAGGTCGGAGAGGACGCCCGACCCGTTCTCGAACTCCAGGAGCGCGAGCAGGATGTGCTCGGTGCCGATGTAGTTGTGGCCGAGGCGCAGGGCCTCGCGGAAGGTCAGTTCGAGGGCCTTCTTGGCCCCCTGGTCGAAGGGGATGAGGGCCGGGAGGTCGGCGGACTCGGGCGGCAGCGCTGCCTCGGCGGCCTGGCGGACGGTGTCCAGCAGCACGTCCTGCGCGGTGATGGCCTTGCCCGCGATCGCGTCGGGTTCGGCGAGCAGGCCGAGGACGAGGTGCACGGGGGTGATCTCCGGGCTGCCGGCGGCGCGGGCCTCGTTCTGCGACGTGATGACGACGTTGCGGGCGCGGGGGGTGTAGCGGGAGAACGCCTCGGACGGGTCGATCTCGCCCGCGCCCTTGGGGACGAAGCGCTTCTGCGCCGCCTGCTTGCTGACGCCCATGCTCTTGCCGATGTCGGTCCAGGAGGCGCCGGAGCGCCGGGCCTGGTCGACGAAGTGGCCGATGAGGTGGTCGGCGACCTCGCCGAGGTGCTCGGCGGCGAGGACCGCGCTGGTGAGCTGTTCGAGCGCGTCGGGGTGGACCTGCTTGATCGAGTTGATCAGGTCGTCCAGCCGGACCTGGAGAGGGGTCTGCGTGGGTTCGGTCATGCGTCAACCATAGGTTGACGATCGCCCATCGTCAACCACCGGTTGACGATCACCAGCCGGCGGCGCCGGCGAAGGAGGTCGGGTGCGGGTCGTAGCCGAGGGTCTTCTCGGCGGCGGTGATGTCCAAGGTGCGCTCCACGGCCAGGTGGCTGATCGCGTAGCGGGTGATGCGCGGCGGTTCCGGGCGGCGGGCCAGCAGGAACGCGCCCTCGGCGAGCGCCGCCAGCGGGCGGGCCGCGCCGGCGGGTAGGTAGACCGGCCGCGCCCTGACGCCGCGCTCGCGGAGGATCGCGCGGAACGCGTCGTCGATCGTGACCGGCGCCGCGTCGGCGATGTTGAAGACGCCGGACGCCGCCGGGCCCGTCGCGGCCAGCACGCAGCCCTGGACGAGGTTGCCGACCGAGGTCAGGCTGACGCGCTGGCGGCCGGTGCCCACCGCGGGCAGCAGCGGGCCGCGCACCGCCGACAGGACGCGCGGCAGCAGCGTCGTGTCACCGGGGCCGTAGACCGCGTGGGGGCGCAGGATGATCGCGCCGTGCTCCCGCGCCAGGCGCTCGGCGGCGGCCTTGGACGCGCCGTAGGCGTTCATATAGCGGGACACTGGAGCTTCGTCCTCGCGCACCATGACGCTCGGCCGGAACGGGTCGTAGACGCTCGCCGTGCTCACGTGGACGAACCGCGCGTCCGGGAAGGACTCCAGCGCGGTGCGGGTGCCGGTGAGATTGGCGGCGAAGAGGGTCGGCGCAGGCCCCCAGTCGGTGACGCTGCCCGCACAGTGGACGACGGCGTCCACACGTGGTGCGTCTTGCAGCGGGCCTCGGGCGAGGTCCCATGACCGGTACGGGGCGCTGCCCACGTGAGCCGGGTCAACGGTCAGGCGACGGCCGAACGCGTACGTCGTGATGCCTTGGGCCGCCAATGCCCGGCACACCGCGCCGCCGACGAAGCCCGAGGCCCCGGTTACGGCGATCCTCATCGCGCCACCAGTTCGCGGAGCCGGTCGCGGTCGAGCTTGCGGGTCCGGCCGGAGCGCGGAAGGTCGTCCAGGACGACGATCCGGTCGGGCAGGGCGTCATGGTCGATGACGTCCGGGAGGGTGCGCTGGAGCCGGGCGGGCAGGTGGGGCGGCCCCACCACCGCCAGGACGACCTCCTCGTCCCCCGTCTGCGGGTCGGGAACGCCCACGATCGCGGCTTCGGCCACGTCGGGCAGGGCTGCGATAGATGGTTCGTACAGGCCGGGATAGAGGTTGAACTTGCCTCGGATCAGCATGTCCTTCTTGCGCCCCGTGAGGACGAGACGCCCATCGTCGATGCGGGCCAGGTCGCCGGTCGGGAGTTCGGTGATGGGTTCCGCGCCCAGGTAGCCGCGGCACAGGTTGGGGCCTGACAGGAGCAGTTCGCCGTCGTCGGCCAGGCGCGCGCCTACACCGGGCAGTGGCGCGCCCAAGAGGTCGCCCGAGCCCGGCCCCGTGTGCGCGAGCTTCTCCTCCGCCGACGCGATCGCCACCGGCAGGATCTCCGTCATCGCGTACACCGACAGCACCTCGGCGGACGGCGCCGCCGCCACCGCCCTGCGCAGGATCGGCGCGGGCGCGGGCGCCGCGCCGAGCAGGACGTACCGGACGGTCGGCGGCAGCTCCCCGCAGGCGTCCAGGACCTCGGCGAGGTGGACGGGGACGCAGAACGTGTGCGTCGTGCCCCGTTCCCGCATCAGCCGGGCGAAGTCGGCGGGCGCGCAGAACAGCGGCGGCATCGACCAGCGCGCGCCCGCGATCAGCGTCGGCAGGCCGAGCATCAGCTGGTCGGTGTGCACAACATCGCCGGGGCCGAGCGGCAGCCGGGCCCGGAACAGGTCGAGCGCCGCGGCGAGCGACGCCTGCGTGTGCACGACCGCGCGGGGGTGCGCGGTCGTGCCCGAGGTGAAGATCACGGCGGCGGGCGCGTCCGGGTCGGGGTCCGCGCCGGGCTCGGGGGCGTCCCCGCGGACCAGCCGTGCGAACGGCACCGCGCCGCGCGGCACGCCCGGCAGGCGGCGGCCGACGTGGATGTGCCGCATCGGGCCCTCGCCCGGGACCTGCTCGCCCGGGACCTGCTCGCCCGGGACCTGGAGGTCGGCGAGGTTCGGCAGCAGCAGCCCGCGCCGCCGCGCGTAGGCCCGCACGGGCCGCAGCCGGCTGCCCGCGTACAGCACCGACTCGGCCGCCGACCAGCGCGGGCGCGCGAGCCGGAGCCGTGCGGTGAACATCTCGGGGCCGGCCCCCGGGTCGGCGAACACGACCACTCCCCCGGCCGCGACGACGCCGAGCGCGAGGACGAGCGACTCCGGCGAGGGCCGCACGGAGAACAGCACCCCGTCCCCCGCCGCGAGGCCGCCCGACAGCAGCCCGTGCCGGACGGCGAGGACCTGCCGCCGCAGCTCGCCGTAGGCCAGCTCGGTGCCGTCCCCCGCGACGAGCGCGACGTCCCCGGGCGTGCGCGCGGCCTGGTCGAGCAACCGCCTGACGAGCGTCATGCCGCCTCCTCCGACCTGACGGCCAGGTACCGGTAGGTCGGGATCAGGACGCCCCGCGCCGCCGCCCGCCGGGTGATCCTCAGCGGCGCGGCGGCCAGCAGCGTCCGGGCCACCCGGCGGATCTGCGCCATCGCGAGCGGGTAGCCGAGGCAGAAGTGCGGCCCGGCGCCGAACCACAGGCGGCGCAGCTCGGGCGGGTGCGGCCGGTCGAGGTCGAACGGGCCGAGGGCGCGGCAGCAGTTGTGCGTGGCGATCAGCACCCGGTCGCCGGGCCGGATGGCGACGCCCGCGACCTCCGCCGGGCGGTGCACGCTGCGCAGCATCACCGGGGTCGGCGTCGTCACCCGCATGGCCTCCTCGACGGCCCGGTCCAGGAGCGCGGGGTCGGCGGCGACGCGGCCCAGCTGCCCGTGGTCGGCGAGCAGGGCGATCAGCCGGGGCAGCAGCGTCGCGACGGTCTCGGTGCCGGTCAGGAAGAACGCCCCGGCGGCGCCGCGCGCCTCCTCGGCGGACAGGCCGAGCGCCCGCATCCGGCCCATGACCGTCGACTCGTCCCCGGCCTGGTACGCCTTGGCGGCGATGTCGCCGAGCGGGTCGAGGACGCCGCGGGCGCGCCGCACCTGGGCCGGGGAGAGCCGGCGCGTGCGCAGCGACACCATGGACACGATCCGCTCGCCCTGCTCGAACAGGTCCCGGTAGACGGCCTCGCTCCCGCCCTCCAGCCCGATGACCTCGCCGATCACCGTGCCGGCCAGCACGCGGGCGGTGTCGACGAGGTCGACGGTCGCGCCGCGCCGGAGCCGGCCCGCGAGCCGTTCCAGCGGTTCGTCCAGCACCCGCGCGCACAGCGCCTCGGTATAGGACGGCACGAACAGCTCGGTGAGCCGGCGGCGGAGCGCCCGGTGCGCCTCGCCCTCCATGTTGAGCAGGACGGACGGGCCGAGCACCGGCGTCCACAGGTCGCCGGGCGAGCCGGGGCCGTCCTTGCGGAAGGTCTCGCCGTCCATCAGGACCTCGCGCGCCGCCGCCGCGTCGTTCACGACCACGCCGACGCCCGGCACGCGGACGACGGCGCCGCGCCGGGCCACCCCGCGCAGCAGCGGGTACGCGACCGGATGCGCGGCCAGGTACAGCCGCTCCTCCCAGCTCATCGGGCGTCCACTCCTCATCGGATGTCCACGACGGGCGGGCGGTAGCGGTGGTCGGCGTACCAGCCGAGGGTCCTGACCAGTCCGAACGCGCGCAGCCTGCGCACCGACCCGTACACGGTCACGTCCTTGCGCAGCCCGTAGGCGGCGGTGACGTAGCGGACGCGGTTGACGAGCGCGCGGTCCTCGTGGACGTCCTCGATGCGGGTGCGGGGGAAGCCGCCCGACCGCTCGTACAGGTCCGCGGTGATGGCGACGTTGCAGCCCGGCATCATCACGTAGGGGCCGAGGTAAAGCGGGTCCTGGTTGCCGGGCCGGAAGCGCCCGAACATCGCGGCGACGCCGATGACGGCGGGCAGCAGCCGCCGCTCCCAGAACTTCAGCGGGAACTCGTCGGTGCGGGGCAGCAGCGGCCCGGACACCATCTCCAGCCCGTCGCCGAACGCGCGCTTCACCGCCGCGATCCAGCCGCGGGCCGGGAGGCAGTCGGCGTCGGTGCGGGCGATGTGCGTGGCGCCGGCGGCGATCGCGTGCCGGACGCCGGTGTCGGCGGCGGCGCCCGTCCCCTTCTCGGGCTCGTGCACGATCCGGACGTCCAGGTCCGGGTGGGCGGCGGCGAACTCCTTGACGACCCGCGCGGTCCCGTCGGTGCTGCCGTTGTCGACGACGACCAGCGCGAAGCCGGTGTCGGTCTGCGCGGCGAGGCGGCGCAGCGTCGCGCCGATCGACCGCTCCTCGTCGTAGGCGGGGACGACGACCCAGAGCCTCATGGTCACAGCTCCGCGAACATGACGCCGAGGCTGATGCCGCCGGCGAGGCCGACCAGCGCGACGCGGTCGCCGGGGCCGCAGCGCCCGGCGGCGCGGGCGGTGGCGATCTGCAGCGGCAGGCTCGCGGACGCGACGTTGCCGTGCTCGGGCAGCGTGACGACGAGCCGGTCCGCGGGGACGCCGAGGATCGAGCGCAGCACCTCCAGATAGGGCAGCGTCACCTGGTGGACGGCGACCACCGCGAAGTCGTCCCAGGTCAGCCCGGTCTTCTCCAGGGCCGTCGTGAAGAGCTCGGGGCCGCCGGCGACGAACGCGTCCTTGAGCCGGCGCCCGTCGCCGCTGAAGTAGGTGTACTCGGGGTCGCGGGGGTGCATCGAGCCGCCGCCGGGCAGCGTCCCGACCCGCCAGGCGCTGGAGACGGCGGCGAAGTCGCGGTAGAAGATCCCGCCGTCGGGAGCGGCCTCGACGAGCATCGCGGCGCCGCCGTCGGACAGCGTGTAGCCGGCGAACGCGTCGACGAACTGGGCGCGGTCGCGGACGTTCCAGCGGATCGCGCGCGACGGGCTCTCCCCGGTGCACACGAGGACCCGCTCGTGCTGCCCGGTGCGGATCAGCGCGTCCGCCATCTGCAGGCCGTTGAGGAAGCTGTTGCAGGCGTTCTTCACGTCGAACACCGGGCAGGTCGCGCCGAGCTTGGCGGCGACGATGTGCGCGGTCGCGGGCTCGACGAGGTCCTGCGACGCCGACCCGAAGATCAGCAGGTCCAGGCCGGCGGGGTCGGCGCCGCGCTCGGCGAGGGCGCGGCGGGCGGCGGCGGCGGCCAGGTCGGACGCCTGCTCGCCGGCGTCCATGACGTGCCGGGCGCGGATGCCGGTCATCCGCTCGACGATGGTGGGATGCGGCCGGTATCCCGCGCTCTCGGCCGCGACGCGGGCCTCGACCTCGGCGCTGGTGACGGTCCGCTCGGGCAGGTGCGCCGCGACGGCGGTGATGCGGGCTCTCATGGGCTGGGGTTCCCCCGGTTCCTCGTGCTCGGTCGCGGCAAGCCTGGCCGACCCCGGGCGCCTCCGGTGAGGGAGACCCTACGGAACCGCGGCCGGGCCTTGTACCCGGTTCGCCGTGAGTACCGCCACTTATCCGGAATGAGTAGTACCGCCATCCCGGCCGCTTTCCCAACCGGGCACAATCGCCGGATGACCAGCACGAAGACCCTCCGCCGGAGCCGCGCGGCCGCGCGGCACGAGGCGCGGCTCCTGTGGGCGGCCAATCCCGGCCTTTTCGCGCTCCTGGAGGCCGCCCGCCACACCGGTCCGATCGCCCGCGTCCCCCGGCTCGGGTGGATCGTGACGGACCCGGTGCTCGCCCGGCACGTCCTCAACGACCACGCCGCCTTCGGCATGAACGGCGAGGGCGGCGTCGGCCACCTGTGGACGCAGCTGTTCGGCGACGAGATGGGGCAGTTCTTCGGCGGCGCCCGGCACGCGGAGATCCGCACCCGCGCCCGGGACCTGTTCACCGAGGACGCCGCCCGCGACCTGGTGGAGCGGTCGCAGGGCCCGTCCCACGCCGCGCTCGCCCGCCGGCTCGCCGGCGGCGGCACCGTGGACGTCGCGGACGCCGCGCGCGTGCTCGGCGGGCGGATGGTCGCCGACCTGCTCGGGCTGCCCGCCGGACGGGACGACGCCGGGTACCGGGACCTGTTCGCCGCCGGGGAGCGGCTCGCCCGGCTGGCGCTCGGCACCACCGCGTCCACCGAGCTCGACCCGGCGGTCCTCGCGCGGGCCCGGACGATCGTGGACGAGATCACCGCCGGCGTCCCCGACGCCTACCGGACGGCCGGGCCGGACACCCTGCTCGGCCGCTGCCGCGAGCTGGACCTCGGCCTGCCGCTCGCCCGCGGCCTGGCGACGCTGCTGGTGATCGCCGGGACCGAGACGGGCGCGTCCGGGACGGTCCGCACGGTGGCGCTGCTGCACGACACCGGGCAGCAGCGGGCACTGCTGGACGACCCGTCCCTGCTGGGCAACGCGGTGCGCGAGGGCCTGCGCGTCGCGACCCCGGCCCCGGTCATCGGACGGCACGTGAACCGGGACGCGGCGGTCGGCGGGCGGCGGCTGCGCGCGGGCGAGCGGGTCCTGCTGCTGACGTACCGGGCGACGAACGGCGCGGGGCCGTTCGACGTCCGCCGCGAGTACGTCCCGGAGACGCGGCAGCTGTGGTTCGGCGGGGGCCGCCACCTGTGCCTGGGCGCGGCCGTCGCGCGCACGCAGGTGGCGCGGATGCTGGCCACGCTGCTGTCGGGCGGCGGGCCGTACCGGGTGGTGTCGCGGCGCGCGGCGCGCGGCGTCCTCGTCCCGGCGTACGCCGAGCTGCGGGTGCGGCTCGGCTAGGGCGGGGCGACGCGGCTAGGGCCGGGCGGGGCGGCTAGACCTCGGGGATCTCCATCGTCGGCGGCGCCGTCGTCGCGGGGGCGGTCGGCGTCGGGGCGGGCGCCGGGGAGTGCGTGATCGTCGGGCTGACCGGGCGCACCGGCTCGGGGTCGCGGGGCGCGGAGTTCCACCACCACAGCCCGAACGAGATCGCGAACAGCACGAGCACGCCGCCGATGAGCTGGAGCACCGCCCGGCGGTGGCTCGGCTCGCCGCGGCGCCGCCGCCGGAACCGGCCGGCCCCGGCGGCGCGCCGGGCGCGCCGCCGCTCCCGGCGGCTCGGCGGGCGGGCGCGCTCGCTCGCCGACGGCTCGGTGAACGCGGCGCTCCGCACGAATTCCTCGTCGAAGACGGGCTCGTCGAAATCTGCGGCCATGGGGGCTCTCCGGCACGGGGGAGGTCGGACGCCCAGGCTAGTCGACCCCTCCGACGGTCCCTCCGGCCGCGTTTCTAGAACGCGTTCTAGCTAAACCTCGATGCTCGGGTGAGCAAGCTCACCGGCCACCCCCTTAATGCGGATCCGCCGTTGTGGCACGCGAAGGCGCCGTACATGTTCGGCCAGTTGGGGCTGATCATGACTACCCGGTCACCAATCAAGCACTTGATGGAGACAGAAGTTCAGACTTGAGTCTCATTTGCTCTTGAACCGGCCCTGAAACGGGTTCTACGGTGGGCGCAAGCGCCGTCCTATCGGGAGGAACCGCCGCATGACCGCCACCGTCTCGGAGACCGCCGCCGTCCCCGCCGGCTTCGACTTCGCCTCACCGGACCTGATGGCCGAGCGCATCCCCCTCGCCGAGTTCGCGCTGCTGCGCCGGACCGGCGCGCCCTGGTGGAACGCGCAGCCGCGCGGCGCCACCGGCTTCGCCGACGACGGCTTCTGGGTGATCAGCAGGCACGCCCACATCAAGGAGATCTCCCGCGACCACGAGCAGTGGTCGTCCAACGCCAACGGCGCGGTGATCCGGTTCAACGAGCGGTTCAGCCCGGAGGAGCTGGACGTCCAGCGGGAGAACCTGCTGCTGCACATGGACCCGCCGCAGCACGCCAAGCTGCGCAAGATCGTGTCGCGCGGCTTCACCCCGCGCGTCATCAACGGCCTGCACGACGCGCTCCAGGACCGGGCCGAGCGGATCGTGGCCGAGGCGCGCCGGCGCGGCGGCGAGGGCGACTTCGTCTCCGAGATCGCCGCCGAGCTGCCGCTGCAGGCGATCGCCGAGCTGATGGGCGTCCCGCAGGAGGACCGGCGCCGGCTGTTCGACTGGTCCAACAAGATGCTCGGCTACGACGACCCCGAGTACAACGACGACCCGGCCTGCGCCGCCGCCGAGATCATCGGCTACTCGATGGGGCTCGCCGAGCAGCGCCGCGGCTGCCCCGCCCACGACATCGTCACCAAGCTCGTCCAGGCCGACGTGGACGGGCACGCCCTGTCCGACGACGAGTTCGGCTACTTCATGATCCTGCTCGCCGTCGCGGGCAACGAGACGACCCGCAACGCCATCACGCACGGGATGATCGCGTTCATGGACGCCCCCGGGCAGTGGGAGCTGTTCAAGGCCGAGCGCCCCGAGACCATGGCGGACGAGGTCGTCCGGTGGTCGACGCCCGTCACCGCGTTCCAGCGGACGGCCGTCCGCGACGCCGAGCTGGGCGGCGTCGAGATCAAGGCCGGCGACCGCGTGGCGATGTACTACAGCTCCGCCAACTTCGACGAGGACGTCTTCGCCGACCCGATGGCGTTCGACGTGACCCGCTCCCCCAACCCGCACCTCGGGTTCGGCGGCACCGGCGCGCACTACTGCATCGGCGCGAACCTGGCCCGCCTGGAGATCGGGCTCATGTTCAACGCGATCGCCGACCAGATGCCGGACATCGCGCGGGTCGGCGAGCCGCGCCGGCTCCGCTCCGCCTGGCTGAACGGGATCAAGGAGCTGCGCGTCCGGTACTGAGCGCGCCGACGGACGACCGGGGGCCGACCGGGGGCCGACCGGGGGCCGACCGGGGGCCGATCCCTCTCACCGGGACCCGCCCTGGCCGGAGAAAGTTAGAACACGTTACATTCAAAGCTGAATCGTGTTCTAGAAGGAGACCGCATGGGTACCCCGGTGATCGTCGAGGCGGTGCGCACGCCGCTCGGAAAGCGCAACGGATGGCTCGCGGGCATGAAGCCGATGGCCGTCCTCGCGCACGCGCTGAACGCGCTGGTCGAGCGGTCCGGCATCGACGCCGCCGAGGTGGAGCAGGTCTTCGCCGGCTGCGTCACGCAGGCGGGCGAGCAGGGCGGGCACATCGGCCGCTACTCCTGGCTGTACGCGGGACTGCCGTGGCAGACCGGCGTCACCACGCTCGACGCGCAGTGCGGCTCCTCCCAGCAGGGCGTCCACCTCGCCGCGTCGCAGATCGCGGCGGGCGTGGTGGACGTCGCGATCGGCTGCGGCGTCGAGGTGATGAGCCGCGCCCCGCTCGGCACCAACGTGATGCCCGCGAACCCGCGCCCGGACGACTGGTCGCTCGACATGCCGAACCAGTTCGAGGCCGCCGAGCGGATCGCCGCCCGGCGCGGCATCACCCGCGCCGACCTGGACGCGTTCGGCGCCCGCTCGCAGCAGCTCGCCGCCAAGGCGTGGGCGGACGGCCGCTTCGACCGCGAGGTCGCGCCCGTCACGGCACCCGTCCTGGACGCCGAGGGCGACCCCACCGGGGAGACCCGCGAGGTCACCCGCGACCAGGGCCTGCGCGAGACGACCGCCGAAGGCCTCGGCAAGCTGCGGCCGGTCATGCCGGACGCGCTGCACACGGCGGGCACCTCGTCCCAGATCTCCGACGGTGCCGCCGCCGTGCTGCTGATGTCGGAGGAGAAGGCCGCCGCGCTCGGCCTGCGCCCCCGCGCGAAGATCCGGACGCAGGCGCTCGTCGGCGGCGAGCCGTACTACCACCTGGACGGCCCGGTGCAGGCGACCGAGCGCGTGCTCAAGCGGGCCGGGATGACGATGAACGACATCGACATCACCGAGATCAACGAGGCGTTCGCGTCGATCGTGCTGTCGTGGGCGTCGGTCCACGAGCCCGACATGGACACGGTCAACGTCAACGGCGGCGCCATCGCCATCGGCCACCCGGTCGGCGCCACCGGCGCGCGGCTCATCACGACCGCCCTCCACGAGCTGGAGCGCCGCGACGCCGGCACCGCCCTCATCACGATGTGCGCAGGCGGCGCCCTGTCCACGGCCACCATCCTCGACCGGATCTGATCCACTCGTCCGCCCCGGCTACCGTGGCCGGGGCGTACCCATGTTTGAAAAGGCGCGAAAGGCGGTCTCGGTGCAGCCGGAACCTGAGGACCTCGGTGGCGGGCTGTGGAGCGTTCCCGTCCCCATTCCGGACAACCCGCTCGCGTACACGCTCGTGTACGCGGTGGAGAGCCCGAAGGGGCCCGTCCTGATCGACGCGGGCTGGCAGCACGAGGACGCCTGGGCGGCCCTCCGCGACGGCCTCGGCACGTTCGGGATCCAGATGTCGGACGTCCACGGCGTGGTCGTCACGCACTTCCACCCCGACCACTCGGGGCTCGCGGGACGCGTCCGCGAGACGTCCGGCGCCTGGATCGCCATGCACCACGCGGACGCCGACGTCGTCCGCCTCTTCCACGCCGCCGGGCGGGGCGACCGCCGCCGGTTCGAGCTGACCGCGCTGCGCCGCGCCGGCGCCGCCGAGTCCGAGCTGACCGGGCCGAGCGGGCAGGTGTCGGTGTCGCCGCCGGCGATCCCCGACCGGGAGCTGTCGGACGGCGACCTCGCCGACGTCCCGGGCCGCCGGCTGCGCGCCATCTGGACGCCGGGCCACTCCCCCGGCCACATCTGCCTCCACCTGGAGGACGGCGACCGCATCTTCACCGGCGACCACGTCCTGCCCCGCATCACCCCGCACATCGGCCTCTACCCGTACGACACCCCGGACGTGGACCCGCTGAGCGACTTCCTCGGCTCGCTCGACAAGGTCTCGGCCATGGGCGTGCAGGAGGTCCTCCCCGCCCACCAGTACCGCTTCACCGGCCTCTCCGACCGCGCCCGCGAGATCATCGGGCACCACGAGGAGCGGCTGGCCGAGGTGACGGCCCTGCTCTCGCCGTCCGCCACCACCCTGTGGGACCTGACGGCGGGCCTCAAATGGCGGCACGCGTGGGCCGACATGTCCCAGCAGGCGCGCCGCATGGCCGCCGCCGAGGCCGCCGCCCACCTCCGCACCCTCGAAACGCGGGGAGTCGCCCGCCGCGAAGGCACCGACGACCCCCTGCGCTACGTCCTCCGCTGAGCGTCCCGCTAGCCGTCCGCGGCCTGCGCTCCGGCGGCGCCGACGTGCAGGACCGCGTCGGCCGCGGCGACGGTCGTCTGCGTTAGGGCGGCGTAGTGGCGGCCTGGTGTCATGTCGGCGCGTGTGCGCGCGGGAGGGATTTCGGCGGCGCTTGTCAGGCTCCAGGTGGTGGTGTTGCGCTGCAGGAAGCCCTCGTAGGTGTCGGGCTCGGGTTCGCCCAGGCCGAGGGCTTCGCTGCGTCCCATGCTGCCGATGATGACGGTGTACCGGCCGCCCAGCAGTGAGCCCGCGATGGCTCCGGCGGAGGACCAGCCGATCTCCATTCCCGCCATGCTCATGCTGCTCGGGTTGCGTTGCAGGTGGCTGTTGTGCGCGAAGACCAGGGTCGGGCCGCGTTCCGCCTCGATCGTGCGGATGTCCAGGAGGTTTCGGGCCATGAGCGCGTCCCGCGTCGCCATCAGGCCGGAGATCCGCGCGCTCTCCTCGATCCGCCGGGCGGCCTGCGCGTGGTAGCGGAGCAGGCCGAGGCCCGCGGTGAGGTGGGTGCGGGCGCGGAACCAGGCGGCGCGCGAGGTCGCCGCGATCAGTTCGGGTGCGCGCGCGTAGAGCGAGGTGAGCATGTCGTCGGCGACCGCCCGTGACCGCGCGGCCTCGGGGCCGTCGCCGAGCGACTCCACCGGGTCCAGGATCGCCTCCTGGCGGCTCCACCTGTCGTCGGGGCCGAGGAGGGCCGCGAGATCGAGGTCGAGCCCCAGGTAGTCGCGGGCGTACTCCAGATGGCGTCGCGGGCTGGGGGCGCTCATGTTCTCGGCCGGGACGTCGAAGCCGTGGAAGGCCAGCCGTTCTCCGGCGGGGCGGCCCTCGTTGTACTCGCGCATCCAGGCGACCAGCCGGCGGTTGGCGTCCAGGCCGCCGAAGCCGTGCGAGAAGCCGTCGGCCATCGCCGTGTCGAGGTTGCCCGTTCCGTGCTGGACGTAGTCGTCCACCGCGATCGCGGCCACGCGGTCGGTCTCCAGGGCGATGGAGCGGAAGCCCTGGTCCGCGAGTGCGGCGAACAGGTCGTTCCGGACGTCCCCGAACGCCGGTTCCTGGGACGGGTGGGCCGGTTCGCCGAGCGCCAGCAGTTCACATGACGCGGGCACGAAGTCCCGGATCTTCTGAGTCATGTGCCTGAATCGTATCTTTGAAAGAACGGGTGAAGCTTCGGACGCTGCCACCGGGTGACAGCGCCCGAAAGCCTCAAACGCGGGAGACGTCCCCTTCGCCGATGGGGAGGCTCGGCCAGTCCGCGGTGTCCCGCAGCAACTGGCGGTCGTGACTCGCCACCACGACCGCGGCCTCCGTGGCCTGGAGGGCCTCGGTCAGCTCGTCCACCAGGGCGATCGACAGGTGGTTCGTCGGCTCGTCCAGCAGCAGGACGTGCGGGCGCGCCGCCAAGGCCATCGCGAGGTCGAGCCGGCGCTGCCGTCCCATCGACAGCTCCCGCACCGGCCTGCCCGCGTCCGCGGACGACAGCAGGCCGAGGGACGCCAGCGAGACCGCCTCGCCCTCGGCGAGCACCCCCGTGGTGATCAGGCGCCCGACGTGGGCGGCGAACACCTCGTGGGCACGTCCGGTCTCCGCGTGCGGCGACTCCTGGGCGAGCAGTTGCACGCGCACGTCCGGGGCGCGCCGGACCGTTCCCCGGGTCGGCGCAAGCCGTCCCGCCAGTACGGCCAGGAGGGTCGACTTGCCGGCCCCGTTGGGGCCGGTGACGACCGCACGCGCCCCCGACTCCAGCGCGAGCGTGACCTCGTGCGGCAGCCGGGAGGCCACGCACACGCCCTCCGCGCTCAGCAGCGTCGTGCCCGGCCGCGCGGGCAGGTCCGGCATGCGGAACCGCTGCGGCGGCTCCGGCGCGGTCACGGCGTGCCGCTCCAGGTCGTCGCGGCGGCGGTGGACGGCGCGGACGAGCGCCGGCGCGCGGGTGGCGCGCTGGTGCTTGCCCGTGCCCTTGTCCGGCCGCCACCCGGTGACCAGGCGGTTGCGCGCCTCCGCGAGGTCGCGGGTGAGGCGCGCGTGCTCCCCGCGCTGCTGCTCGTACTCCTCCTCCCACCGGCGCAGCTCCGCCTCGCGGCCCTGCCGGTAGCCGGCGAACCCGTCCCCGTACACGGCCGGGCGGCCGTCCCGGCTCGGGTCGAGGTCGAGGATCGTCGTCGCGGCGTCGGACAGCAGCGCGCGGTCGTGGCTGACGACCACGACCCCGCCGGGGTGGGCGCGCAGCCGCGCGGTGAGGAAGGCGAGGCCGGCCGCGTCCAGGTGGTTCGTCGGCTCGTCCAGGAGCAGGAAGTCGTGCTCCGCGCCGAGCAGGCAGGCGAGCCGCACCCGGTAGCGCTGCCCGACCGACAGCTCGGACAGCCGCCGCGCCCGGTCGGTGACCGCGCCGAGGGCCTCCAGGGCCAGGTCGACGCGCCGGTCGGCGTCCCAGGCGTCGAGGGCTTCGGCGGCGTCCAGCGCCGCCGCGTAGGCGTCGTCGGCGCCGGGGCGCCCTTCGGCCATGGCGCGGGTCGCCTCGTCGAACGCGGCCAGCGCGGCGCGGGCGTCCGCGAGCTCACGGTCGACGGCGTCGCCGACGGTGGCGTCACCGTCTGCGGCCATGGCCTGCTCGGCGATCCCGAACGTGCCGACGCGCTTGACGGTGCCCTCGTCGGGGACCAGCGCTCCGCTGAGCACGTGCAGGAGCGTCGTCTTGCCTCGCCCGTTCTCGCCGACGATGCCCCAGCGGGCCCCCGGCGAGACCGACATGTGCACGTCCCGCAGGACGGTTCGCCCGCCGCGCACGACGCGGATTCCCTCGGCGGCGAGCTGGGCGCGGGCGCGCGCGGGCAGGGTGATGGTGGTGTTCATGCTTCCTCCGGACGGAGGCACGCCCGTCCCCGGAAAGGGGTGAAGTGGGTGCCTTCGAACTGACGGCCCCGCAGAAGGGGGGCCCGATGACGAACGTCAGACCGCCCGCGGCTCGTTCAACGCGAGCGGCGGGCCGTCCGGAGACCTGTCAGAGGTACAGGAGCTGCTGAAGCACGGATCCACGCTAGCAGCCGGAACGCGGCGGAAGAAGCGGGTGCGAGCCAGGTCACCTTTGCCCGTCGGCCCCTTGATGAGACTCCAGTCTCATGTTAGAACCTGTTCTAGGTCTGCGGCCAAGCAAGCGCTCAGTCGAGCGATCTCGGCACCGTCCCGGCACGAAGGGTCTTCCATGGCACTCGCGACGTCCATCGCCCCGCACGATCGGGTGTTCCGCGCCCCCGAGATCGACGTCATCGATCCGGGCGTGTACGAGCGCGGGGGCATCCCGCACCGGCAGTTCCAGTGGCTGCGCGACAACGACCCGGTGCACTGGCACCAGGACCCCAACGAGGGCGTCCCCGGGTTCTGGGCCGTGACGCGGCACGAGGACGTGGTGTCGGTGTCGCGGCGCGCCGACCCGTACTCCTCGCACGAGCGCACCGCGATGTTCGAGGAGTTCTCCTCCGACGACATCGCCATGTACGGGCAGATGATGCTGTTCCAGGACCCGCCGGACCACACCCGGCTGCGGTCCATGGTGAACAAGGGCTTCACCCCGCGGATGATCGGCCGGCTGGAGGACCACATCCGGCGGATCTGCAACGAGCTGATCGACGAGGCCGCGCCGCTCGGCGAGTGCGACTTCGTGGAGCGGTTCGCCGCGCCCCTCCCGCTCTACACGATCTGCGAGCTGCTCGGCGCGCCGCTGGAGGACCGCGAGAAGATCTTCCACTGGTCGAACAAGCTGGTCGCGTTCAACGACCCCGAGTTCATCGGGGGCCGCGAGGAGTCGACGCTGTGCGCGGCCGAGTTCGCCGAGTGGGGCGGGCAGCTCGCGGCGGCCCGGGAGTCCACGCCGCGCGACGACATCGTGACCAAGCTGCTCGCGCCCGACGCGGACGGCGGCAAGATCACGCTGGAGGAGTTCCAGCTGTTCGTGATCATGCTGTCGATCGCCGGGAACGAGACCACCCGGACCGCGACCGCGGGCGGCATGCTGGCCTTCTTCGAGCGCCCCGACCAGTGGGAGCGGCTGCGCGCCGACCGGAGCCTGCTGCCGACGGCGGTCGAGGAGATCGTCCGCTGGGTGAGCCCGATCAACCAGTTCCGCCGCACCGCCCTCGTCGACACCGAGCTCGGCGGCAAGGAGATCAAGGCAGGCGACAAGGTCGTGCTGTTCTACGGGTCGGCCAACCGGGACGAGCGGGTCTTCGACGACCCGTTCGGCTTCGACGTGGGCCGCGACCCGAACCCGCACATCGGCTTCGGCGGCGGCGGCCCGCACTACTGCCTGGGCACCCACCTGGCGCGGCTGAACCTGCGCATCATCTTTGAGACGATCCTGGAGCGGATGCCCGACATCCGGCTCGCCGGCGAGCCCCGCCGGCTCCGCTCCAACTTCGTCAACGGCTACAAGGAGATCCCGGTGAGCTTCACACCGTCCGCCCCGCTCGGGGGCTGACGGCGTCTCCGGACGAGGAGGTTCGAGGCGATGACCACCACCCCCGAGACCACCCCCGACATCGAACTGGTCGACCCCGGCGCGTACGAGCGCGGCGGCATCCCGCACGAGCAGCTGACCTGGCTGCGCGAGCACGACCCCGTCCACTGGCACCACGGCGACCCGGAGCGGGACTACCCCCCGTTCTGGGCCGTCACCCGGCACGAGGACGTCGTGCACGTGTCCCGGCACCCGGAGGTGTTCTCCTCGTGGCGCCGGCTCGCGCTGTTCGACGAGCCGGCGGAGGAGCACCTCGTCCTCCAGCGGATGATGATGCTCAACCAGGACCCGCCGGAGCACTCGCGCAAGCGGAGCATCGTCAACCGCGGGTTCACGCCGCGCGCGATCGGCGCGCTGGAGGAGCACATCCGGGACATCTGCCGGCGGCTCGTCCGGGAGACCCTCGAGCGCGGGGAGCGGGCCGACTTCGTCCGGGACCTGGCGGCGCCGCTGCCGCTGTACGTGATCTGCGAGCTGCTGGGCGCCCCGCCGGAGGACCGGGAGAAGATCTTCACCTGGTCCAACACCCTGATCGGCGGGGACGACCCGGAGTTCCAGCGGACGCCGGAGGAGGGCCAGGCGGCGGCGACGGAGCTGTACGCCTACGCCAACGTGCTGGCCGCCGACCGGCGGGAGAACCCGCGCGACGACATCGTCACCAAGCTGCTCCAGCCGGACGCCGGCGGCGAGGTCCTCACCGGCGACGAGTTCGAGCTGTTCGTGATGCTGCTGTCGGTCGCCGGGAACGAGACGACCCGGAACGCGGCGACCGGCGGCATGCTCGCGCTGCTGGAGCACCCCGAGCAGTGGGAGCGGCTGAAGGCCGACCGGTCGCTGGTGCGGACGGCGGCGGACGAGATCGTCCGCTGGGTCACGCCGGTCAACCTGTTCCGGCGGACCGCCGTCCGGGACACCGAGCTGCGCGGCAAGAAGATCAAGGAGGGCGACAAGGTCGTCGTCTTCTACTCCTCGGCGAACCGCGACGAGGCCGTGTTCGCCGACCCCTGGGCCTTCGACGTCGGCCGCGACCCGAACCCCCACATCGGGTTCGGCGGCGGCGGGCCCCACTTCTGCCTGGGGTCCCACCTCGCCCGACTCGAGCTGAGTGTGCTCTTCGAAACACTTTTGGACGCCGTGCCCAATATTGAACTCAGCGGTAACGTTCGCAGGCTAAGGTCTAGTTTCATCAACGGCATAAAGGAGATGCCGGTGCGTGTGCGTCCGGCGTCCCTCGACTGACGGGAGTGGTGCGTGGGCAGGGGCTGGCGTGGGTGAGGCAGGCGAGGCGGGCGGTCAAGCGCAGGACGGACCGCTCCGGGTCGCCCTGCTCTCGTACCGGAGCAAGCCGCACTGCGGCGGCCAGGGGGTCTACCTCCGGCATCTGAGCCGGGAGCTGGTCGATCTCGGGCACTCGGTCGAGGTGGTCTCCGGCCAGCCGTACCCCGAGCTGGACCGGGAGGAGATCGTCCTCACCAAGCTCCCGAGCCTGGACCTGTACCGGGACGAGGACCCCTTCCGCACCCCGGCCCTCCGCGAGTTCCGCGACTGGGTCGACGTCCTGGAGTTCGCGCACATGAAGACGGGCGGCTTCCCCGAGCCGCTGACGTTCTCGCTGCGCGCGCTGCGGCTGCTGAAGCGGCGCCGGCGCGACTTCGACGTGGTGCACGACAACCAGGTCCTCGGGCTCGGCAACCTCGGCATCGGCGGGCTCGGGCTGCCGCTGGTGACGAGCATCCACCACCCGATCAGCGTCGACCGGCGGATCGAGCTGGAGGCCGCGCGCGGCATCAAGCAGAAGCTCGGCAAGCGCCGCTGGTACGGGTTCGTCGGGATGCAGGCCCAGGTGTCGCGGCGGATCGGCCCGGTGCTGACGGTGTCGGAGTCGTCCAAGGTCGACATCGTCAAGGACTTCAAGGTCGACCCGCGCGACATCGAGATCCTGCCGCTCGGCGTCGACACCCGCATCTTCCACCCGCGCGGCGAGCGCGTCCCCGGCCGGATCGTGGCGATGGCCAGCGCCGACGCGCCGATCAAGGGCGTGGACGTGCTGCTGCGCGCGGTCGCGAAGGTCGCCACCGAGCGGGACGTCCACGTCGTGGTCGTCAGCAAGCCGCAGAAGGACGGCCCGACCGAGAAGCTCGTGCGCGACCTCGCCCTCGGCGACCGCGTGAAGTTCGTCAGCGGCATCAGCGACGACGAGCTCGGCGCGCTGCTCGCGTCGGCGGAGATCGCCGTCGTCCCCTCCCGGTACGAGGGGTTCTCGCTGCCCGCCGTGGAGCACATGGCGTCCGGGACGCCGCTGGTCGCGAGCCGCGCCGGCGCGCTGCCCGAGGTCGTCGGCGACGCGGGCGTGCTGGTCGCGCCCGGGGACGTCGAGGAGCTCGCCGCGACCCTGCACCGCCTGCACGACTCCGCCGAGGAGCGGGCGAAGGCCGGTGCGGCGGGGCTCGCCCGCGTCCAGCGGCGTTTCGCCTGGCCGGCCGTGGCACAGGCCACCGTCGAGCACTACCGGGCGGCCATCGCCCAGCAGAACTACCTGCGGCTGGCCGCGAAGGGCAAGTAGGGGACGCCCGCCGGGCGCCCCTGTACGGAAGGAGCACGACCCTGCTGACCGTGGATTTCCAGCGGTTCCGCGTCACCCCCGGAGACCGCGTCCTCGACATGGGATGCGGTGCCGGACGGCACGCCTTCGAGCTGTACCGCCGGGGTGCGCACGTCGTGGCCTTCGACATGGACGCCGACGAGCTGGCGGGCGTCGAGACGATGTTCGGGGCCATGCGCCTCGCCGACGAGGTGCCCGCCGACGCGACCGCCGAGACCGTGCAGGGTGACGCGCTCGACCTGCCGTTCCCCGACGACCACTTCGACGCGATCATCGCGTCCGAGGTGCTGGAGCACATCCCCGACGACATGCGGGCGATGCGGGAGCTGCTGCGCGTCCTGAAGCCGGGCGGGAAGCTCGCGGTGACGGTGCCGAGCTGGCTGCCCGAGCGGGTGTGCTGGGCGCTCTCGGAGGACTACCACACCGCGCCCGGCGGGCACGTGCGGATCTACACCCGCGCCGAGCTGGAGGCCAAGCTGAAGTCGGTCGGCTTCCGGGTCGGCAGCCACCACCACGCGCACGGCCTGCACGCCCCGTACTGGTGGATCAAGTGCGCGGTCGGCGTGGACAACGACGGCAACCCGCTCGCCAAGGCCTACCACCAGATCCTGGTGTGGGACATCATGAAGCGCCCGCTGGCGACGCGGCTCGCCGAGCGGGTGATGAACCCGCTGATCGGCAAGAGCGTCGTCGTGTACTTCGCCAAGCCCGCGACGCCGGGCACGCCCGCGGCCCCGGCCAAGGAGACGGCGGATGCGGTCTGAGACCGTCCCGCCCTCGGTCCCCGGCGTCCTCACCTCCGACGACATCGTCGCCACGGCGCGCAGCATCGCGGCGCAGCAGGAGGCGTCCGGCGCCATCCCGTGGTTCTCGCCGACCGGCGGCGTGCCCGGCCACGTGGACGCCTGGAACCACGTCGAGGCGGCGATGGCGCTGACCGTCGCCGGGTTCGGCGCGGAGGCGCGGCGCGCCTACGAGTGGCTGCGGAGCGTCCAGCGGCCGGACGGGTCCTGGCCCGCCAAGTGGGTGCTGGGCGAGGTCACCGAGCCGGGCGGGGAGTCCAACCACGCCGCCTACCTCGCGGTGGGCGTCTGGCACGAGCTGCTGTCCACCGGCGACGAGGGCTTCGTGCGGCACATGTGGCCGGCGGTCCGGCGGGCGATCGACTTCACGCTGGGGCTGCGCACCCGGCGCGGGGAGATCATCTGGATCCGGCACGAGACCGGCGAGCCGTCCGACCACGCGCTGCTGACCGGCTGCTCGTCGATCTACCAGTCGCTGCGCTGCGCGGTCGCGCTGGCCGAGCACCTCGGCGAGCCGCAGCCGGAGTGGGAGCTCGCCGCCGACCAGCTCGGCCACGTGGTGGCCGCGCACCCGGAGGCGTTCGCCGACAAGAGCCGCTGGTCGATGGACTGGTACTACCCGGTGCTCGGCGGCCCGGTCCGCGGCGCGGACGCGGCGCGGCGGTTCGCCGAGGGCTGGGACACGTTCGTGGTGCCGGGCCTCGGCTGCCGGTGCGTGTCGGACCAGCCGTGGGTGACGGCGGCGGAGAGCTGCGAGCTGGTGCTGGCGCTGGACGCGGCCGGCGACCGCGACCGGGCGCTGGAGCTGTTCACGACGATCCAGCACCTGCGGCACGAGGACGGCTCGTACTGGACGGGCTGGCAGTTCGAGAACGAGCGGCACTTCCCGGGGGACCGGTCCACCTACACGGCGGCGGCGGTGATCCTCGCGGCCGACGCGCTGGCGGACGCCTCCCCCGGCTCCCGGATCTTCAAGGAGGTCGCGGGACGGCTCCTCGGGCCCTCGGAGGCGTCCGATCCGCTGGCGTGCGGGTGCGCGCTCGTTCCCGCGGCCGGCCGCGGCTGAGGCGGCCGACCGCGGCTTGACGGGCTAGGGGGCGCCGAGGGGGTCGGCGTCGCCGACGCGTTCCAGGACGCGCAGCGACCCCACCTCCCGGCGCTCCTCGAAGGCGCCGCTCTCCAGCGCGCGCAGGTACAGGTGGTAGGGCGCCTGCCCGCCGTCCTTCGGGTCGGGGAAGACGTCGTGGATGACGAGGGCTCCGCCGGCGGCGACGTGCGGGGCCCAGCCCTCGTAGTCGCCCCGCGCGTGCTCCTCGGCGTGCCCGCCGTCGATGAACAGCAGCGCCAGGGGCGTCCGCCAGAAGGCCGACACGGTGCGCGACTGCCCGACGATGGCGACGACCTCGTCCTCCAGGCCGGCGGCGCCGATCGTCTTGCGGAAGGTGGGCAGCGTGTCCATGCGGCCGGTGCTCGGGTCGACCAGGGACGGGTCGTGGTGCTCCCAGCCCGCCTGGTTCTCCTCCGAGCCGTGGTGGTGGTCGACGGTGACCAGGACCGTCCCCGCCGCCCGGGCGGCGGCGCCCAGGTAGACGGCGGACTTGCCGCAGTAGGTGCCGACTTCGAGCAGGGGGCCGGTCGCCGCGAGGCGGGCCCCGTAGGCGAGGGCCGTCTCGTAGAGCGCGCGGCCCTCGTCGTCCGGCATGAAGCCCTTGGCCGTGCGCGCGGCGCGCAGCAGGTCCGAGGGCATCTCGCGGGCGGCGTGGGGGGTCGTCCCCGGGTCGGTGGACGCCTTGCTGTGGGTCATCGATCTCCTCCGTCGGGGCACCCTACTATCCGTGCTCCGGACCGCGAGACGCCAGTCTTGCCCAGCCAGACTGGAACGTGTTCTACTTTCGGGGTGGCCGCCCTTTTCCGAACCTGGTTCGGTAGGTTGGCGGTCACGGCGAACCCCGGAACGGAGAAACGATGAGAGTACGAGTCGACCCGCTGGTGTGCGAGGCGAACGCCGTGTGCGTCGGGCTCGCACCGGAGGTCTTCGACCTGAACGACGACGACGAGCTCCAGATCCTCCAGCCGGACGTCCCGGCCGAGGAGCAGGACCGCGTCCGGCACGCCGTGCGGTCGTGCCCCAAGGCCGCGCTGACGCTGGAGGAGTAGCCGCCCCCCGCCCCCGTCCCCCGTCCCCTCTCCCCCTTTCCTCTCCTCAATGTGGAGGCAGCCATGGCACGTGCCGCGGTCCTGCATGCGGTCGGCGACAAGGAACTCGACCTGCGCGACGACGTCTCGACGATCGATCCGGGTCCCGACCAGGTCAAGGTCAAGATCAAGGCGACGGGGGTCTGCCATTCGGACCTTTCCACCATGAGCGGCGTGCTGCCGTCGGCGCTGCCGACCGTCATCGGGCACGAGGGCGCCGGCGTCGTGGCGGAGGTCGGCGACCGGGTGACCGGCGTCCGGCCCGGCGACCACGTCGTCGTCAACTGGACCCCGGACTGCGGCGAGTGCGCCGAGTGCCTGCGCGGCGAGCCGTACCTCTGCATGACCTACCTCGCGCAGTCGTTCAGCGAGCCGGCCTTCCGGCTCGGAGACGGCAGCCCCGCGTTCGGCATGGCGGGCACCGGCACCTGGGCCGAGGAGATCGTGCTCCCCCGGCGCGGCGTCATCAAGGTGGCCGAGGACATCCCGTTCGAGTACGCCGCCCTGCTCGGCTGCGGCATCCCGACCGGGGTCGGCGCCGTGTTCAACACGGCGAAGGTCGCGCCGGGCAGCACGGTCGCGGTCGTCGGCGCGGGCGGCGTCGGGCTCTCCGTGATCCAGGGCGCCAAGATCGCCGGCGCGTCCGCGATCCTGGCGATCGACCCGAACGAGGCCAAGCACCCGGTCGCCGAGCGGTTCGGCGCCACGCACACCGCGACGCTGGACGGCCTGGACGAGGCCAAGGGGCTGCTCACCGGCGGCGCGGGCTTCGACTACGTCTTCGAGGTCGTCGGCAAGTCCGCGGCGATCACCACGGCGTGGAACGCCACCCGGCGCGGCGGCGACGTCATCGTGGTCGGCGCGGGCGCCGCCGACGACAGCTGGAGCCAGACCGCGTTCGCGCTGCTGTTCGACGGCAAGAGCCTCAAGGCGTCCCTGTACGGCGGCTGCGACCTGAAGCGCGACATCCCGATGTTCGTCGACCTGTGGCGTGCCGGGAAGCTCGACATCGACGGCCTCATCACCCGCCGGATCGGCTTCGGCGACCTCAACGACGCCGTCCGGGCGCTCGCCGACGGCGAAGTGATCCGCCAGGTCGTCCTGTTCGACTGAGAACGGCGCCCGCGGAGACCGCGACGAGGCGCGGCCGGGGCCGTCCCGCCCGTATCATCCTTCGGGTGATCCACGGTTTGGGGACGGTCCTGGCCGCGGCGGCGCTCGCCGCGCCCGTCGCCCTCGCGTCCCCCGCTTCCGCCGCCCCCCGCCCCGTCCGCATCCACGACGTCCAGGGCGCCGCGCACGTCTCGCCCCTGAACGGCGCCAGGGTCGCCCGCGTCCCCGGCGTCGTGACCGCGGTGACGACGAACGGGTTCTGGATGCAGGACCCGCATCCCGACCGGAGCGCGGCGACGTCCGAGGGCGTCTACGTCTTCACCCGCACCCGGCCGGGCGCCGCCGTCGGCGACGCGGTCCGGGTCGACGGCAGGGTCAGCGAGTTCCGCCCGGACGGCGCGTCCTCCGGCGGCCTCACCCGCACCGAGATCGACGCCACCGCGGTCACCGTCACCGCGCACGGGGCGCCGCTGCCGCCGCCGGTCGTCATCGGCGGCCCGCACGGCCGCCGCGCGCCCGGCGCCGTGATCGACCGGGGGCACGGCGACGTCGAGCGGGGCGGCGGGTTCGACCCGCGCCGCGAGGGCCTCGACTTCTACGAGGCGCTCGAAGGCATGCGGATCGCGATCGGCGACGCCGTCGCGGTCGGCCCGTCCCGCTACGGCGAGCTGCCCGTGCTGCCCGCGAACGGCGCCGGCGCCGGCGCGCGGACCGCGCGCGGCGGCATCCTGCTCCGCGACCGCGACGCCAACCCCGAGCGGATCATCCTCGACGACGCGCTCGCGCCGCTGCCCGGCATGAACGTCGGCGACCGGCTGCCCGGCGTCAACGTCGGCGTCCTCGACTACTCCTACGGCGACTACAAGCTGCTGCTCACCGCGACCCCGAAGCGCGCCGCCGGCACGCTGGCCCGGGAGACGACGCGCCCGCAGCGGCCCGGCGAGATGGCCGTCGCGACCGCCGCGCTCGACGGGCTGCACCCCGACGCGCCGCCCGCCCGGTTCGCCGCGCTCGCCGACGACATCGTGCACGGGCTGCGCTCCCCCGACCTCATCGCGGTCAGCGGGGTCGGCGACAACAGCGGCCCCGAGGACGACGGCACCACCGCCACCGACCAGACCGTCGCGCAGCTCGTCACCGCGGTCAGCGCGGCGGGCGGCCCCGCCTACGACTGGCGCTCGGTGGACCCGCGCGACAACGCCGACGGCGGCGAGGACGGCGACAACGAGCGGTCCGGGTTCCTGTTCCGCACCGACCGGGGGCTGGCGTTCGTCGACCGCCCCGCGTCCGGCGATCCGATCCCGGACGCGCCGTCCGACCGGCCCGACCCGGCCGTCACCGCGGTCCGGGCCGTCCCGCGCGGCGGCACCGCCGGGCTGACGCTGAGCCCCGGCCGGATCGCGCCCCGCGACGCCGCCTGGGCGGGCACGCAGAAGCCGCTCGCCGGGGAGCTGACCTGGCGCGGCCACCGGTTCATCGTGATCGCGAACCGGTGGTACCCGAGCACCGCCGACGACCAGCCGCTGTTCGGCCGCCGGCAGCCGCCGTCCCGGCCCACCGAGTGGCGCCGCTTCGCGCAGGCCCGCACGGTGACCGGCTTCGTGAACTCGGTCCGCAGGGTGGACGCGAACGCGCGCGTGATCGTCGCGGGCGACCTCAACGACCGCGGGACGTCCACGCCGCTGCGCACCCTCACCACGGGCGCCTGGCGCACCCCCGGCGCCGGGCTCGCCGACCTGCCCGCCGAGCTGCCGGCGGGCGACCGCTACACCGCGGTGACGGCGGGCAACTCCGAGGACCTCGACCACATCCTGCTCAGCGCGTCGCTGCGCAGGCGCAAGCACGAGTTCGACATCGTGCACCGCAACGCGGAGTTCGCGGACCGGGCGGGCGAGCGCGACCCGACGGTGGTCCGCATCGACATGTCCGGGAAGTAGCACCCCCATTTTGGGAGATGCCGAAACGATCGTCGCGGCATGTCCCTGAATACCGCCGGTGTTATTCCGCGACCGGGCCGGGCACCGAGGGTTCGTCACACCCCCCACCGGGAGGAGACACCCTCCATGGCGACCCGTTACAGGCCGCACATCAGCCTGCTCGGCCTCATCTACATCATCATCGGCGTGTTCATCGCCTGGGACCGCGGCTACATCGACGAGAGCCTCGTCCAGCGCGTCGTCAGCGCGCTGCTGGCCGTCTTCCTGTGGGTCCTCGTGCTGCTCGGCGTCGACTTCCACATCGACTTCTGAGCCCTCCGGCCGGGCACGGGCCGTCCCATGTCCCCCGCCAACCGGGACGGCCCGTGTCCATGGAGACAGGAGCACATCGCGCCCGGGTCATAGACCGCGCAGTGCCCAGGAGGTTACTTTCCGCCCATGACGAAAAAAGACTGCAGTTGCGGACACGGCGGCGGATGCTCGTGCGCGAAGGGCTGCTCCTGCGGCTGCAACGGCTAGCCCCGGCAGCCGCACGCGCATCCGCGCCTAGGCGCGGTAGGCACAGCTAAGCCGCCCGGCGGAGATCCGCCCACAGCGCTCCCCGGTCGACGCCGAGGTCCCGGAGGACGCCCACCGCCCCGCCGGCGCCGTCGGCCAGCAGACCCCACAGCAGGTCGTCCAGGCCGGCGTGTGCCCGGCGCGCGCGGCGCGCGGCCCAGAACGCCACCTCGACGGCCTTGCGGGCGCTCTCGTCCAGCACGATCGCGGCGCCCGGCCCTGCCAGCGCGACCCGCAGCGGACGCAGCGGCGCGCGCCGCAGCGTCCACAGCGCCGGGTCGTCCGGCCGCACCGCCGTTGCCTCGCTCACCCGGCGGCGCACCTCGTCGAGGTCGATGCCGAGGGTCGCGAGCAGTGCGCGGTCCCGGCCGGGACGCGCGCCGACGGCCGCCCTGACGTCCTCGGGCGCGGCTCCGACCGGACGGGAGTCGGCGAGCGCGGCGAGCAGGAACGCGTCGCTCAGGTACGCGCGCTCCGCCTCCACCGCCAGCCGGCCGGCGCGCACGACCGTGCGCCGCGCGTCCGGTGCGAACCTGTCGAGCATGGTCATCGCCTCTCCCCGCTCAGCCGTGCCGCGTGCTTCTTGTGGACGGACTGGCGCCGCACGCCGAGCGCGGCGGCGACGGCCTGCCACGACCACCCCTGCGCACGCGCGTTGCGGACGTGCAGCGCCTCCAGCTCGTCGGTGAGCCTGCGCAGCGCCGCCACGGCGGCGAGCCCCACCGCGGGATCGGCGCTGTCGGCGGCCTCCGCCAGCTCCCTCACGGACGTCATGCCGTCAGCCTAGGCTGACATCCGAGATTTGTCAGCCCAGGCTGACAGATCGTCCGGGCGGGGCCGCCATTTCGGGGGCCGTTACTTCGGGACGGGGGTGCGCCAGAGGGTCGGGGTGCCTTCGTCGGTGCCCGTGGCGAGGAGATTCGCTCCCAGCGTGGTCAGCGCGGTGAGCCGCTGCTCGCCGTGCCCGCTCAGCCCGGCGACGCCGAGGCGGCGCCAGGTCGTCCCGTCCGGGGAGGTGAGGACGGCGGCGTCGCCGCCGGTGTCCGCGGTCACGACGAAGCCCTGCGGGGTCGCGGTGACGGCGGCGGCGGTCAGGCCGGGGCCGAGGTTGCGCTGCGTCCAGGTCGCTCCGGCGTCGGTGGAGACCAGCGCGGTCGCGGACGCGGAGAGCGCCACGAGGGTGCGGCCGTGCGCGGCGACCCCGGTGAGGGGCGCGGTGAAGGCGGGCGGCGGCTTGGCGGCCGTCCACTTCACGCCGTCCGGGGACGTCCAGATGGCGGGCGCCTTGCCGCGGGCGCCGACCGCCACGTACGCCCCGTCCGCCGCCGCGACGTCGGCGGGAACGCCGTCGAGGACCGCGCGGCTCCAGGTGCGGAGGTCGGCGGAGCGCCAGGCCGTGCGGGGGCCCACCGCGACGTAACCGGACGGGCCCGCGGCGACGGCGACCGGCACCGGACCGGCGGGGAACGCGACCTTCTGCCACGCCTGGCCGTCTTGCGAAGTCAGCACCAGAGGTGCGGCCACGGCCCCGGCGGTGCGGCCTACCGCCGCCCAGCCACGGCTCCCGTGCACGGCGTCCGTCAGCCACCGGCCGGGGGGAACCTGGGCCCGCGCCCAGCGCAGGCCGTCCGGGGCGGTCCAGATGGCGGCCGCGCCGTTGGTGCTGCCCACCGCTACCGCCATCGCCGGGCTTGCGGCGATCGACCTGACCGAGCGCTCCGGATTGACGGCGCCCGGCACGGCGTCCAGGTCGACACCGTGCAGGTAGGCGTCGTCGCCCTGCCGCCCGGAGACCGCGAGCGCGCCGCCGGCGGCGACCGTCAGCCCGCTGCCGCGCACCGGCGCCGGGATGCTACCGCCCGGCCGCCAGGTACGGCCGTCGGTGCTGCGCAGGATCGTGTGCGCGCCCTTCGCGCCGCGCACGATGGCGGCGAGCCCGTCCGGCGTGCCGCCGAACCGCTCGATGCCGCCGCCGGGGAAGCGGCTCACCGCCTGCCACTTGAGGCCGTCCGGCGAGGTGAACACGACCCCGAACCGGGTGGTCTTCCGGCGCTTCTTGCTCCCGGTCGTCTGCCTGCCCTCGCGGACGGCCGCGAACCCGCCGGGACCAGCCGTCAGGCCCTTCGCGGGCCCGTAGGAGCCCTGCGCCTGCGGGACGGTCGCGGCGGCCCACGTCCGGCCGCCGTCCGCCGAACGCCAGAGCCCTTCGCCGACCACCGTCCGGGTGACCTTCTTGCGGCCCCGCTTCTTGACGACCTTCTTCGCGGTCGTGCCGTGCGCCACGACGACGCCGCCGGACGCCGCCACGGCGTCGAGGCGGGTGGCCGCCGGGACGGTGCCGCGCTGCCAGGTCCGCCCGTCGGCGGAGGCCCAGGTGACGGCGCGGCCCTTCGCCGCGCCGACGGCCAGGAAGCCCTGGGCGGTGCGGGCCAGGCCGGTCACCTGGTCGGCCGGCGTGAACGCGGCGCCCGCCGGGTGGCGGCTCCAGGTCTTGGCGTCCTTGCTCGTCCACGCGATCGCGGCGCCGGCGGGCGTCCGGCCGAGCGCCGCCCAGTGCCCGGCCGCGCCCGCGACGAGGCGCGGCGCCTCGCCGGGCGCGGGCGCGGCGCCGTCCGGCGTGCGGATCTCGGCGAGCGTCCAGGCGCGGCCCGCGTCGGTGGAGGTCAGGAAGCGCGCCCGAGCGGCGGCGGGCGCGCCGGTGCCCTCGGTGCCGGCGGCGACGATCGTCGCTCCGGCGGAGGCGACCGCGGTGAGGTCCTGGACGAGGCCGTCGGACGCGGCGGCCGGGTCGAGGGCGAACATCCCGTCCGCCGCGACGGGGCCGGGAATGCCCGGCTCGGCGGGCGCGTCCTCGCGCTGCGCCACCACGACGATCGTCCCCGCGGCGACCACCACGAGCGCCACCCCGACGGCCGCGCGCACCCGCAGGCGGCGCCACAGCACCGGCTTCTGCGGCGTGGGCGGAAGGGGCTTCGGGGGGCCGGCGACCAGCACGTCCCCGGGGTCGGGCTTCGCGGGCTTCGCGGATTTCGCAGGCTTCGCGGGCTTCGGCCTGGGCGGCTTGGCCGCCTTCGGCGCCTTGGCCGCGGGCTTCGGCGCGGCGGGCTCGGGGGCCGCGGCCGGCTTCGCGCGCTCGCGGGGCGGGGCGCCGTGCCCCCAGGTCAGCCCGGCGGCCCGCCATGCCTCGTAGGCGCGCTGCCAGGGCGACAGGGCGGCCGGGAGGTCGGCGATGTCGCCGGCGACGCCGAACGTCAGCCGGCGGCGGACCTGGCGGGAGCCCGCCGGGTCCTCCTCGGCCGTCCGCGGGGCCTCGTCCTGCTCCGGGGTCCTCGCCGTCACACGCGCTCCTTCACGGTCCTGTCGGACCACCATCAAATCGCGCCACGGGACGCCGTGTACCGACATCCGCGTGAACGGCGGCCAATGGGGCCGCTGGAGCGTTCTATCACTTCAGAGCCGACGTATCAGACCTTTCACCCGGATAGCCCCCTTGTACGCATAACCCCGGACATGGACGACCGGTGCGCCGGCCGGCGGATCGCCGTGCACCTCGGTGGAGACCCCAGCACCGTCCGCTTCCACGCGGACACCGGGCGGCGCGATGATCTCCACCGTGGACTTGTAGGCGAGCACCCGCAGCGTCGTGACCGGGCCGTCCAGTTCGGCGGCCTGGAGGTCGAGCGTCCCCGTCCCCTTGTAGACGACGGTCGTGAAACGTTCGGGCAGCCGCCACCGCCCGGCCCGGGTGACCGAGGTCTTGTAGGCGATCTGGAACCGCCCGGCGGGCGCGGTCCCGGGGCAGGGCGCGGCGTCGCGGGCGGACGGCAGGTCGGCGGCCACGGCCCCGAGGTCGGCGTGGGTGCGCGCGGCGAGCACGCGGTCGATGCGCTCGTCCAGTTCGGGCTCGTCGAGGCGCCCCTCGGCGAAGGCGGTGTGCAGCCGGACGAGCATGTCGTCGCGGTCGCGGTCCGAGGCGCGCAGTGCGGGATGCTGTTCGACGCTCATCGCATCTCTCCTTCGAGGCCGGCGCTCCGCAGCCTGCACCCTCCAGCCCGTGGAGGGTCAAACGCGATACATCGTAACTCGCCGCCGCGCGGCGTTCGAGACATTCGGCCGCATCCCGACGCGCGATCATGCTTGCGGCCGCTTCGGACGTCCGTCCGCTAAATTCGGAACCGCCCGTAGATCGAGGAGAGGGGGGACGATCCATGGGCGGGACGCTCGGCCGCGCACACGGCCCGTACACGCTGTACGATCTCGACGCCCTTCCCGAGGAGGGCCGCCGCTACGAGCTCGCCGACGGCTGGCTGCACGAGCTGCCCGGCGACCTGTGGCACGACCACGCCGCCGAGCAGCTGAAGACCGTGCTCAAGGACGCGGCGCGCCAGGCCGACGCCGACGTCCACATCGCCGGCGCCCCGCAGGACGTGACGACGCCGTCCGGCATCCGCAAGCCCGACGTCTTCGCCGTGTCCCGCGACGTCGCCCGCAGCGCCCTGGAGCGCCAGACCCGCACCTACTACGGCCCCGACCTCATCCTGGTCGCCGAGGTCGTCACGCCGCGGACGGTCAACGAGCAGATCGACCGCGTCCGCAAGGTCGAGGAGTACGCCGCGACGGGCATCCCGCACTACTGGCTGGTCGACCTGGAGCCGCGCCCGACCATCACGCTGCTCGAACTCAGGGACGACCAGTACGAGGTGGCGGGCCGGGCGCGCTCGGGCGAGGTGCTCGCCGTCGACCGCCCCTACCCCATCGCCTTCGACCCGGCCCGCCTCTCCGAAATGGACTGACCGTGCTGCTGATCACGACGCTCGACGCCTGGCGGGCCGCGGCCGGCCCGCGCTTCGTCCTCTCCGACGCGGGGGCGGTGTGGGCGCCGGAGGAGGCCGCGCTCGCCGTCGCCGACGACGCGTTCCCCGGCGGCGGGCAGGTCGTCGCCGTCGAGCTCGACCCCGCGCCCGGCGCGGTGCCCGGGCGCGGGACGGTCGACACGACGACCGCGGCCCGCGTCCGCTACCTGCGGCGCGGCCCGGACGGGCGGCACGTCGCGCTGCTCGACCGGCCCGCCACCGCCGCCGCGCTCGACCTGCTGCCGCATCCCGAGGGCGGCTGGTACCGGGAGACGTGGCGGTCGGGCGTCTCCCTCGTCCCGGACGGCTACCCGGGCGAGCGCGCGAGCGCGACCGGCATCTACTTCCTGCTGCCGCCCGGCGAGGAGTCGATGTGGCACGCCGTGCGGTCCGCCGAGGTGTGGCTGTGGCACCGGGGCGGGCCGCTGGCGCTGCTGCTCGGCGGCGACGGCGAGCGCCCGTCCGGCGACCCGGAGACCGTCGTGCTCGGCGACGGCCTGGCGGACGGGCAGGTCCCCCAGGCCGTCGTGCCGCCCGGCGTGTGGCAGGCCGCGCGCCCCGCCGGGGACGAGGAGGTCCTCGTCAGCTGCGTGGTCTCCCCCGGCTTCGACTTCGCCGACTTCCGCGCCCTGCCGTAACCCCCCGCTCAGTCCGAGGAGAACGCGGCGTCGAACGCGCCCTCCGGCGGCGTCATGGCGTTCAGCGCGCGGACGAACTCCAGCGCCTCGGGCGCGCCCTGGAGGCGGTCCATGCCGGCGTCCTCCCACTCGACCGAGATCGGGCCGTCGTAGCCGATCGCGTTGAGGGCGCGGAACACGTCCTCCCACGGCACGTCGCCGCGGCCGGTGGAGATGAAGTCCCAGCCGCGCCGCATGTCCGCCCACGGCAGGTGCGACGACAGCCGCCCGCGCCGCCCGTCGCCCGTGCGGACCTTGGTGTCCTTGCAGTCGACGTGGTAGATCCGGTCGCGGAAGTCGAACAGGAACCCGACCGGGTCGAGCTCCTGCCACACGAAGTGGGACGGGTCGAAGTTCAGCCCGAACGCGGGGCGGTGCCCGATCGCCTCCAGCGTCCGGACGGTCGTCCAGTAGTCGTAGGCGATCTCGCTCGGGTGGACCTCGTGCGCGAACCGGACGCCGGCCTCGTCGAACACGTCCAGGATCGGGTTCCAGCGCTCGGCGAAGTCGGCGTAGCCGCGCTCCACCATGGCGTCGGGGGTGGGCGGGAACATCGCGACCGTGTGCCAGATCGACGAGCCGGTGAAGCCGACGACGGTGTCCACGCCGAGCTTGGCGGCGGCCCGCGCGGTGTCCTTGATCTCCTCGGCGGCGCGCCGCCGGACGCCCTCGGCCTCGCCGTCGCCCCAGATCCGCTCGGGCAGGATGGCCTTGTGCCGCTCGTCGGGGTTGTCGCAGACGGCCTGCCCGACGAGGTGGTTGGAGATCGCCCACACCTTCAGGTCGTGCTTGGCGAGCGTCTCCAGCTTGCGCGGGATGTAGGAGTCGTCGGCGAGGGCCTTGTCGACCTCGAAGTGGTCGCCCCAGCAGGCGATCTCCAGGCCCTCGTAGCCCCAGCCGGACGCGAGCCGGCAGACCTCCTCGAACGGCAGGTCCGCCCACTGGCCGGTGAACAGGGTGATCGGTCGTGCCATGGTCATGCGCTCCCTTCGACGTCGACCCAGCAGCGGGACGCCGCGCTGTCGGCGACCGCGGCGAGGACGCGCTGCACCTGCAGCCCGTCCGCGAACGACGGCCGCGGGTCGGTGCCGTCCGCGATGGCGGTGAGCAGGTCGGCCATCTGGTGGGTGAAGGTGTGCTCGTAGCCGAGCATGTGGCCGGGCGGCCACCAGTGCCCGGCGTACGGGTGGACGGGCTCGGTGACGACGATCCGGCGGAACCCGGCGGTCGCGTCGTCCTCCGTCCGGTCGTAGAACCACAGTTCGTTGAGCGACTCCAGGTCGAACGACAGCGCGCCGGACGAGCCGCTGACCTCGATGCGCAGCGAGTTCTTGCGGCCGGTGGCGAACCGGGTCGCCTCGAACGAGGCGAGCGCGCCGCCGTCGGTGCGCCCGATGAACAGCGCGGCGTCGTCCACAGTGACCCGCGCGGTGCCGCCGCCGGGCACGGGGCGCTCCGGGACGAAGGTGTCCATCAGCGCCGACACGCCGACGAGCGACTGCCCGGTGATGAACTGCGCGGTGTCGATGATGTGCGCGCCGATGTCGCCGAGCGACCCGGACCCGGCCTTGTCGCGGTCCATCCGCCAGGTGAACGGCGCCGCCGGGTCGGCGAGCCAGTCCTGGAGGTACTGCGCGCGGACGTGCCGGACGGTGCCGATGCGCCCCTCGTCCACCAGCCGCCGGGCGAGGGTGACCGCCGGGACGCGCCGGTAGTTGAACCCGACCATCGAGCGGATGCCGCGCTCGCGCGCCCGGTCCGCGGCGGCGGCCATCGCCTCGGCCTCCGCGACGGAGTTGGCGAGCGGCTTCTCGCACAGCACGTGCTTGCCCGCGTCCAGCGCGGCGACCGCGATCTCGGCGTGGCTGTCGCCCGGCGTGCAGATGTCGACGAGCTGGACGTCGTCGCGGCGGAGCAACTCCTTCCAGTCGGTCTCGATCGACGCCCAGCCGAGCGCGGCGGCGGCGGCGCGGGCGCGGTCGGCGGAGCGTCCGGCCAGGGCGGTCATGACGGGCGTCAGCGGCGGCCCGAAGAACGGCCCGACGCTGCGCCACGCCTGGGAGTGGGCGCGTCCCATGAACGCGTGCCCGACCATCCCGACTCCGACGGTCGTCATGTTCAGCTCACCTCTCTGTGTCGTCTTCCGGGGCGGCCCCCGGCCCCCCGGGGCCGGCGCGCCCGGTCTCTACTACCTCGGGTTCGCCGTGTTCAAGCTGGCGGCGG
>NZ_JBFARO010000080.1:0-35209 GCF_040677125.1 Actinomadura sp. NPDC049382 | reverse complement strand
AGCCCCGCCACCGCCGCGGCGAGGTTCAGGGCGAGGGCGGCCGCGAACGCGGTGGACGTCATCGGCCGGTCAGCCCGCGCAGCGCCGCGACGATCGCCTCCGGCGCGGGCGGGCAGCCCGGCACCTCGACGTCCACCGGGACCACGTCGCCGACGGCGCCCGCGACCCCGTACGCCCCGGCGAACACGCCGCAGTTGCGCGCGCAGTCGCCCAGCGCGACGACGACCTTCGGCTCGGGGACGGCCTCGTACGTGCGGCGGAGGGCCGCCTCCATGTTCCGCGTGACCGGCCCCGTCACCAGGAGCGCGTCGGCGTGCCGGGGCGAGGCGACCAGCCGCGCGCCGTAGCGCTCGGCGTCGTGCACCGGGCCGAACGCCGAGGCGATCTCCACCTCGCAGCCGTTGCAGGACCCCGCGTCCACGTGCCGGACCTGGACCGACCCGGCGAGGTCGCGGGCGTGCTCGGGAAGCGCGGGCGCGGGCGCCGGGGGTGCGTCCTCGGCGGCGCGCCCGGTCGTGCGGATCTTGCGGAACAGGTCTCTCACACCGCTCCCCGGCCTCGATAGTGACATGCGCAATTGCCGATTTTAGCAACTCATAAGCATGCGAAAGCCGTCGATCGGACGACCCCGCCCGTCAGCCGTGCCCGTCAGCCGTGCCCGTCAGCCGTGCCCGTCAGCCGTGGCCGCGCGTCCGCCCGCCGGGGCCGGAGGCGCGCATCTCGTCCAGCAGCTCCGCCTGCCCGGACAGCACCCCGGTCAGGATCTCCCGCGCCACCGCGAGCAGTTCCGCCACCCGCGGGCTGGTCAGCGAGTAGATGACCGTCGCCCCCTCCTTGCGGGAGACGACGAGGCCGGCCCGGCGCAGGACCGCGAGCTGCTGCGACAGGTGCGCCGGCTCGATGCCGACCTCCGGCAGCATCTCGGCCACCGCGTGGTCGCGCTCGCTCAGCAGCTCCAGCACCCGGATCCGCGCCGGGTGCCCCAGCGTCTTGAAGAACTCCGCCTTCAACTGGTACAGCGGAGCGCTCACCGCGCCCACCCGCGGACCATCCGTGGCACCATCTCCTGGCTCTCCCCGCCGGAGTAGCAACATGACAAATTGCCAAGGTTAGCAAGCCCCGCCCGCCGGGTTCCGGCGGCGGCCCGGGGCCGCCGCCGGTCGGGTGTCAGCGGACGTCGATGTAGTCGTCCCGCGACTTCTGCCGGTCGAAGTTGCTCGTCCCGGGGAAGTAGGCGCGCCAGATGCCGTCCCGCTCGGCCGTGAAGCCCTTGCGGAAGCGCCCGTCCTTGGCGGTCTTGGTGGACCCCATGTACGACCAGGACGACGTGCCCTTGGCCATGAAGTAGACCCGGATCGTCTTGCCCGGGTACGCGGTGTACCCGAGCCCCAGGTCGCCGACGCGGCGGAGGCGGCCCGAGACGGTGAGCGTGCCGCCCTTCCGGACCGGCTCGGGCGCGGCGTTGTAGCTCTGGATGACCGTGTCGAACTTCTCGTACCAGTACTTCTCGCGGCTGCCGAGGGCCTTGCCGCTCCGGTTGTAGGCGACGAGCCGGACCCGCCATTTGCCCAGGTCGTCGATGGTGGACGGGCAGCCCACGCCCCAGCCGACCTGCTGGCCCGGCAGGACGCGCTTGTAGACGGGCCACGTCGTGCCGTCGGGTTCGATCATGTACGCCTTGGAGTAGGCGACGCCGGCCCCCTCGACACCCCAGGCCCAGACGTCCATGGCGCAGGACTTGTCGTACTCGCCCTTCCCCACGGAGACGGTCTTGGGCACCTCGATGCGGAACTGCAGCGCGGCGGCGCCGGCCGGGCCGGCGAGACCTCCGACGAGCAGCCCGCCGCCGACCGCCAGCGCGGCAACCCCGGCGGTAAATCTGGAATACCTCGACATATCACCCCTTGTCATAGAACAGAACGATCATGTCAGTGAACGGCGGCGACTTCCACCGGAATACCGCTCTTCCCGCCGCTCACCGACCCGTTTATCCGCCGTTCTCCGCGGAATGGTCCGCCGTGGAGGCATTGGAGGCTGCCGTGGCCATCTACCGGTACCGGTGCGCGGGGTGCGGACCGTTCGACGTCTCCCGGCCGATCGGGACGGCCGGGCCGGCGGAGCCCTGCGCGTCCTGCGGCGGCGAGGCGCCCCGCGTCTTCACTCCGCCGCTGGTCACCCGCACGTCCCGCCCGCTCGCCCGCGCCTACGACGCCCAGGAGGCCAGTGCGCACGAGCCCCGCGTGGTCGGCCGCCCGCCGGCCGCGCCGCCGCGCGCGCCCGCACCGCCCGCCGACCCCAGGCACGCACAACTCCCCCGCCCTTGACCGGAAACAGAGAAACGCAGGGAAAGCACCGGAGGAAAAGATGCCCGAGGTCGTGTTCAGCGTCGACCAGTCGAAATCCATGCGCGACCAGAGGGTGCCCGGACACAACCGGTGGCATCCCGACATCCCGGCGGCGGCCACCGTCCGCCCGGGGTCGGAGATCCGCATCGAGTCGCGGGAATGGATGGACGGGCAGGTCGGCGACAACGACTCGGCCAACGACATCCGGGACCTGAACCTGAACGTCAACCACATGCTGAGCGGCCCCATCGCGGTCGAGGGCGCCGAGCCCGGCGACCTCCTCATCGTCGACATCCTCGATATCGGCCCCGTCCCGCAGGAAAAGGGCGGCGTCGCCGGGCAGGGCTGGGGCTACACCGGCATCTTCGCCCGCGATAACGGCGGCGGCTTCCTCACCGACCACTTCCCCGACGCCTACAAGGCCATCTGGGACTTCCACGGCCAGCAGGCCACCTCGCGCCACATCCCCGGCGTCCGCTTCACCGGCATCACCCACCCCGGCCTGTTCGGTACTGCGCCGTCCGCCGACATGCTGCGCCGCTGGAACGCCCGTGAGCAGGCCCTCATCGACACCGACCCCGACCGGGTGCCGCCGCTCGCCCTGCCGCCGGAGCCCCGGGAGGTCCTCGCGGGCCACCTCGGCGGCGCCGACCTGGAGCGCATCGGACGCGAGGGAGCCCGGACCGTCCCGCCGCGCGAGAACGGCGGCAACCAGGACATCAAGAACTTCAGCCGCGGCTCGCGCGTGTTCTTCCCGGTCTTCGTCCCCGGCGCCATGCTGTCCGGCGGCGACCTGCACTTCAGCCAGGGCGACGGCGAGATCACCTTCTGCGGCGCCATCGAGATGGGCGGCTTCATCGACCTGAACGTCGACCTCATCAAGGGCGGCATGGAGAAGTACGGCGTCACCACCAACCCGATCTTCATGCCGGGCAACGTCGAGCCGCGCTACGACGAGTTCATCTCCTTCATCGGCATCTCCGTCGACCACGAGACGGACACGAACCACTTCACCGACGCCACGCTCGCCTACCGGAACGCCTGCCTGAACGCCATCGAGTACCTGAAGAAGTTCGGCTACACCGGCGAGCAGGCGTACCTCATCCTCGGGGCCGCGCCGATCGAGGGCCGGCTCAGCGGCGTCGTCGACATCCCGAACGCCTGCTGCTCGCTCTACCTGCCCACGGCCCTCTTCGACTTCGACGTCCGCCCCACCGCGGCCGGCCCGCGGCGCGTGGACCGCGGCCAGTGCGCCGTCACGTCCTAGACCCGCGCGAACCAGGCCGCGCGAACCCGCCCCGGCGCCGGGCGGTGGCCTGACGAGGCCGCCGCCCGGCGACTTTTTCCGGCCGCCGCCGCACTGGTCCGGCCCGCGAGCGGGACTGGTCCCGGCGGCCCCCCGGGGGCCGCCGGAAGGGGGGTTGCCAGCGCGCGTCCGGCCGGTTACCGTTCAGGCGATTTATAGGAAAGTTTCCTATCAGAAGAAGGGAGCGCACGCGGCACGACCCGCTCGGGGTTCGGGGGATTCCCGCTCATCCGTCTCCTTCCCGGGAGTGACCTTGCGAAGAAAACTTCTCCCCGGTTTCCTGTTCACCGCCCTCGGCGCCCTCGTCCTCGCCCTGCTCTCCCCCGTCCCGGCGAACGCCGCCGCGACGGTGACCGCGACGTTCGCCAAGGCGTCCGACTGGGGCTCGGGCTACGAGGGCAAGTACACGATCAAGAACGACACCGGCTCGGCGATCTCGTCGTGGAAGGTCGAGTTCGACCTCCCGTCCGGCTCCTCCGTCGGGACCTACTGGGACGCGCTGCTCACCAAGTCCGGGCAGCACGCCGCGTTCACCAACCGCGAGTACAACGGCGCCGTCGCCGCCGGCTCCTCCGTCTCGTTCGGCTTCATCGTCAGCGGCACCGGGACGCCCCAGGGCTGCAAGCTCAACGGCGGCTCCTGCGACGGCGGCACGACCGAGCCGGGCACGCCGTCCGCACCCGGCGCCCCGACCGTCACCGGCAAGACCGACACGTCGCTGACGCTGTCGTGGTCGGCCTCGTCCGGCCAGACCAGCGGCTACCGCGTCTACGAGGGCACGTCCGTCAAGGCGACCGTCACCGGCACGAGCACCACCATCAGCGGCCTGGCCAAGTGCTCCAGCCACACCTACACGGTCAAGGCGTACAACGGCGTCGGCGAGTCCGCGGCGAGCGCGCCCGTCTCCGCCACCACCACCGGCTGCACGGTCCCGCCCGTCTCCCGGCACGCCGCGCCCTACCTGTACCTCGGCTGGGGCAACCCGCCGGACCCGGCCACGGTGATGAACGCGTCCGGGATCAAGTGGTTCACGATGGCGTTCATCCTGTCCGGCGGCGGCTGCACCCCGGCGTGGGACGGCAACCGCCCGCTCAAGGGCGGCGTGGACGAGCAGGCGATCAGCAAGATCCGCGCGGCCGGCGGTGACGTGATGCCGTCCATCGGCGGCTGGTCGGGCAACAAGCTCGGCCCGAACTGCTCCACACCGCAGGCCCTCGCGGGCGCCTACCAGCAGGTCATCGACGCCTACGGCCTCAAGGCCATCGACGTCGACATCGAGAACAGCGACGAGTTCGAGAGCGCGGCCGTCCAGGACCGCATCCTCGGCGCGCTGAAGATCATCGAGCAGAACAACCCCGGGATCCAGACGATCCTGACGATGCCGACGCTCAACACCGGACCGAACTACTGGGGCAAGCGCCTCATCGACCGCGCGGCCGAACTCCAGGTCCCCGTCGACATCTTCTCGATCATGCCGTTCAACTTCGGCGGCGGCGCCGACATGTACGGCAACACCGTCCAGGCGTCCGAGGGCCTGAAGTCCGCGCTGACCTCCGCCTTCGGCTGGTCGGACGCCGACGCCTACGCCCACATGGGCATCTCCGGCATGAACGGCAGCTCCGACCAGGGAGAGATCACCACGACCGCGATCTGGACGCGGATCCGCGACTGGGCCAAGTCGCACGGCCTGGCCCGGTTCACCTTCTGGTCGGTCAACCGCGACCGCCCCGGCAGCGGCACCGACCAGACCGACTGGCAGTTCACCAAGATCAGCGCCGGTTTCTGACCCACCCCCGAAAAGCGGCCCGCGTCCCCCTCCCGGGACGCGGGCCGCCCCCCGCCCGGCGCGGGCGCGCCTACCCTGCGGGCATGGCCACCGATCCCGCCGACCTCGTCCGCACCGGCTACGACGCCCTCTCCCACCACTACCGAGGCGACCACGAGACGGTCGAGCACTACGAACGCTGGCTCGACGCCCTGCTGGCGGGCCTCCCCCGGCGCGGGCACGTCCTGGACATCGGCTGCGGCTGCGGCGTCCCCGTGGCCCGCCGCCTCGCCTCCGCCGGACACCGCGTGACCGGCGTCGACATCAGCGACGTCCAGATCGAGCGGGCCCGAGCCCTGGTCCCCGGCGCCGCCTTCCTCCGTGCGGACGCCACCGACCTCGACTTCCCGGCGGCGTCCTTCGACGCCGTGGTCTGCCTCTACGCGCTGATCCACATGCCGCTCGACCGGCAGCCCCGCCTCCTGCGCGCCATCGCCCGGTGGCTGCGCCCCGGCGGCCGGCTGCTGGCGACGACCGGCCAGGACGCCTGGACCGGCACGGACGACGACTGGCTCGGCGGCGGCACCACCATGTGGTGGAGCCAGGCCGACGCCGCCACCTACCGCGCGTGGCTCGACCAGAGCGGCCTGGAGGTCACCGACCAGCAGTTCGTCCCCGAAGGCGACACCGGCCACGCTCTGTTCTGGGCGACCCGAACCCGCGGCTGACCGCACGCGGAGCACGCGCTCCACTGGTCAGGCGGCGGCCGTTAAAGGATCATGACCCGCATGGCCCGTTTGCGACGCGATGCCGCGCTCGTTCCGTTTCCGCGCGAACTCCTGGACCAGGTCGTACGCGCACTGCTGGACGCGGCGGAGCAGGCACCGATTTCCGAAGACGGGTTCGCGTTCGGTGACGAGGTCATCGACGACGTCCGCCTGGTGGAGGGCCGGCATCTCGCCGCCGGGGCCCGCTACCGCGCCGAGACGGACGGCCTGACCGCCGATGTGCACGTCCCCGCCTGGAACCGGGTCGGGGAGTCGCGGATCGAGGCCGCGGTCGTCTCCGGCGGTCACACGGTCAACCTGCGGCTGGATCTGCGGATGTCCGCCCGGCGGCTCCACAGCGTCCGCGTCACGGGCGACTACCAGGGCCCGAAGCCGTTTCGCGGGCTGCGGCGCGCACGGTGGGAAGGCGAGCTGCGGGCCGAGGAGTGGTGGTCCCTCCTCGGGCCGAAGACGTCCCCCATCTCCGTCCGGGTCGTCCACCCGTTCGCGTTCGCCGATCTACAGATCACACGACGCAAGGACAAGCGAGGCCACTGGACCGTCCGGACCACGACGCGGTTCGGCGGGCGTTCCCTCATCCGGCCGTTCGCGGCGGTGGGTCTGCTCATCGCGCGAGCCCGCATCCGCCGCGCACTGGACGAGGGCTTCACCGGCGCCGTGTCCGCGTGGAACACCGAAGTGCCCGGCATGGCGAAGCGCGGCATGCAAGAGCGGCTCGACTTCAAGCATCGCGTGACGCTCAAGGCCGTTTCCCGCGAATGGGCCGAAGAATATACAGCAGCCCTCCATCAAGGAATCGAGGGACTGCGCTTCTCCAAGGGCCGGCTCGCCAAGAAAGAGCCCGGCGCCTTCGGCGTCCGCCTTCTCAAGGGAAAGCACATCAACCCCGGCACCAGGTACCGCATCGCCTTCGTCCCGGAAGACGAAGTCGAGCCGCTCGATGTGCACGTGGCGGCCTGGAAACTCGACGGCCCGAACCGCATCGAGTTCAACAGCCCGGACGACGCGCAGGCGGGATGGGTCGAGATCGACAGCGCCCGCAGACCCACCGCCGTCCGCGCCGGCTTCACGGGCAGCTTCGAGGGATACTCGCACGTCACCGCGTCGGCCGAGGCCGGCGTCGAGCGCTGGTGGGGCGCCTCTCCCGCTCCGCTCCTCACCGGCACCGCCGAGAACCCGGCGGGCGAGGCGGCTCTGACCGTCGACCGAGTCACAGCCAACGACGGGGAATGGACGGTGGACGTCACCGCCACCGTCAAAGGCCGCACCTGGGCACGGCACCTGGTCTCAGTCGCCGGGCTCCTGCTCGGTTCCGCACTGACGAAATCGTTCCGCGAAAGTGTGGACACCTACGCCGAGAAATGGAACACCGCCGCCCCTGAAACCGGCGCCCCGGAGCAGGCCGCCGACTCCACCCTCCGCGCCATCCTCGACCGCTAAGCGTCGCGGGGCAAGGCGACGAAGGCTTCGATCGCATCGGGGTCGCCCCTACAGCTAGGGCTCCAGCCAGACCCCGGCGCGCATGATGACTCGCCCGCTCAGTTCCGGCTCGCCGCGCCAGGCGTGCACGGTCTTCGGGACCACGCGCACATAGACGAAGGAGCCCTCTTCCGTGCGCGGGTCCCACCCGAACTTGTCGGCGAACGCGTCCGCCGCGTCTCGGGGCACCTCCCGGTCCGGGAAGTACTCCGCATGACCTTGGAGGAGCACCACGTCGAAGGTGTCCGGTAGCGACAGGCGCACGCGCGGCTCCTTGCGGACGTTTCGCGCGGTAGCGGAAGCGGCACCCGTGCACATCCACACCGCTCGGCCGTCCCACAGGAACCACAGCGGCACCTGGTGCGGCCCGCGGTCGGGGTGGGCCGTCGACACCCACATGTCCCGCTCGGCGGCGAGCCGCTCCAGGGTGTCGCGTATGCGCTCCGCGCTCTGGCGACGAACGATCCCCGCGCTCTCCATGAGGACCGACCCTAGCCAGGCGGGCGCGAAGCACGCCTGAGGCAATGGACCTACTCCCAGCGACCGATGGACCCCCCGGGTCTCGGGGCCGCCGGCGACCGGCCCTGGCGACTGTTGCCTAAGAAACCCGCATTTCATGGCGTTTCATGCTGATATTCGGGCGGGGCTCGGGTGGTTCGGTGTCCAAGCTGGGGTGGTCTGACCAGGGGCGGAACAGCAGGGGGTTGCCCAGGTCACGGACGCTGGTTATCTTGCTCGCAAATAGATAGGAAACTTTACTGTCAAATGCGGTCGATCGGGGTTCGGGGGAATCCGCCAGCGTCGAAACCGAGGGAGTAGCCCTTGCGCCCCCGCTCTGTTCTCAGTGTCCTCGCCGTCCTCCTGCTCGCCCTGCTCGTCCCGGCCACCGCGCACGCCGCGGCGGGCGCGTCCGCGACGTTCAGCAAGCCCGCCGACTGGGGCTCGGGCTGGGAGGGACGGTTCACCCTCACCAACGGCACCGGCGCCGCGATCAACGGCTGGCGGGTCGAGTTCGACCTGCCCGCCGGGACGACCGTCGGCTCCTACTGGGACGCCCTGCTCGCCAAGAACGGGCAGCACAACACGTTCACCGACCGCGGTTACAACGCCGCCATCCCGGCGGGCGGCTCGGTCACGTTCGGCTTCCTCGGGAACGGTCCGGGAAGCCCGCAGAACTGCACCTTCAACGGCGCGCCCTGCGACGGCGGCCCCACCGATCCGGGCAAGCCCGCGACACCGAAGTCCGTGGCAGTGACCGGCAAGACCGACACCTCGCTCACGCTCACCTGGGAGGCCGCGACGGGCGCGCCCACCGGGTACCGCGTCTACGAGGGCTCGGCGGTGAAGGCGACCGTCACCGGGACGTCCGCCACGATCGGCGGGCTCGCCAAGTGCGAGACCCACACCTACACGGTCAAGGCGTACAACGACGAGGGCGAGTCGGCCGCCAGCGACGCCGTCACCGGGACGACCAGCGGATGCGCGACCGGTCCCCTGCCCCGGCACTTCCTGACCGGCTACTGGCACGACTTCGTGAACCCCGCGCAGGAACTCAAGCTCTCCCAGGTGCCGGACGAGTACGACCTCATCGCGGTCGCGTTCGGCGAGGCCACCGCGCGGGCGGGCGAGGTCGCCTTCCGCGTCGACCCCGAGCTCTCGGCCGCCCTCGGCGGCTACACCGACGCCCAGTTCAAGTCGGACATCGCCGCGCTGCACGCCAAGGGCAAGAAGGTCATCCTGTCCGTCGGCGGCGAGAAGGGCGCGATCCGGGTGGCGGACGGCTCCGCCGCGCAGCTCTTCGCGAACACCGTGTACGCGCTCATGACCGAGTACGGGTTCGACGGCGTCGACATCGACCTGGAGAACGGCCTCAACCCGACGTACATGGAGCAGGCGCTGCGCGCCCTGCGCGCCAAGGCCGGCGCAAACCTGATCATCACGATGGCGCCGCAGACGCTCGACATGCAGTCCACCGGCGCGTCCTACTTCCAGCTCGCGCTGAAGATCAAGGACATCCTCACCGTCGTCAACATGCAGTACTACAACTCGGGCGCGATGCTCGGCTGCGACCAGAAGGTGTACGGGCAGGGGACGGTCGACTTCATGACCGCGCTGGCCTGCATCCAGCTGGAGGGCGGACTGCGCCCCGACCAGGTGGGACTCGGGCTGCCGGCCGGGCCCGGCGCGGCGGGCGGCGGCGTCGTGGCGCCGTCGGCGGTCAACAACGCCCTCGACTGCCTGGCGAAGGGCACCGGGTGCGGCACGTTCAAGCCGTCCCGCACCTACCCCGACATCCGCGGCGCGATGACCTGGTCCATCAACTGGGACGTCACCAACGGCGGCGGCTTCGCGAGCACCGTCGGCCCGCACCTCGACACGCTGCCGTAGGAGGCCGGAGATGCGAAGGATCTGGGTCCTCGCGGCGCTGCTCGCGGGGCTGCTGGTCGGGGTCACGGCCCCGGCGCAGGCGGCGAACGTGCTGGCCAACGCCGGGTTCGAGAGCGGGTCGCTGAGCCCGTGGGCGTGCGACGGCGGGTCGGTCGTTTCCAGCCCCGTCCGGACGGGGAGCCACGCGCTCGCCGGCGGCGTCACGGCGGGCAGCACCGGCCAGTGCGCGCAGACGGTGGCCGTCCGGCCGAACACCGCCTACACGCTGTCGGCCTGGGTGCGCGGCAACTACGTGTACCTGGGCGTGACCGGCGGGACGTCCACGTGGACGCCGTCGGCCGCCGACTTCACCCAGCTGTCGGTGACGTTCACGACCGGGGCGAACCAGACGTCCGCGCAGATCTTCCTGCACGGCTGGTACGGCAACGGGACGTACTACGCGGACGACGTCGTCCTCGACGGCCCCGGCGGCGAGCCGCAGCCGGGCGTCCCCGGAACCCCCGGAAAGCCGCAGCTCGGAACCGTCACCGACACCTCGGTCGCCCTGAACTGGGGCGCGTCGTCGGGGACGGTCACCGGGTACCGCGTCTACGAGGGCGGCACGGTGAAGGCCACCGTGACCGGCGGGACGAGCGCCACCGTCTCCGGCCTGGCGGCGTGCACCTCGCACACCTACACGGTCGCCGCCTACAACGACGTCGGCGAGTCGGCCGAGTCCGAGCCCGTCAGCGCGCGCACGACCGGCTGCGTCAACACCGGTCTGCCCAAGCACGCCCTGATCGGCTACATGCACGCGAGCTTCGCCAACGGCTCCGGCTACGTGCGGATGGCGGACGTCCCGGACGCGTGGGACATCATCGACCTCGCGTTCGGCGAGCCGACCTCGCCGACGTCCGGCGACATCCGGTTCACCCGGTGCCCGGTCGGCGAATGCCCGAACGTGGAGAGCGACGAGGAGTTCATCGCCGCGATCCGCGCGAAGCAGGCGCAGGGCAAGAAGGTGCTGATCTCGATCGGCGGCCAGAACGGCCAGGTGCAGCTCACGACCGCGGCCGCGCGGGACGCGTTCGTCCGGTCGGTCTCCGCGATCATCGACAGGTACGGCCTGGACGGCCTGGACGTCGACTTCGAGGGCCACTCGCTGTACCTCAACGCGGGCGACACCGACTTCCGCAACCCGACGACGCCGGTCATCGTGAACCTGATCTCGGCGCTGAAGTCGCTGAAGGCGAAGTACGGCGCGAAGTTCGTCCTGACGATGGCGCCGGAGACGTTCTTCGTGCAGGTCGGGCACCAGTTCTACGGCGGGTCGAGCGGCGGTGACAACCGCACGGGCGCCTACCTCCCGGTGATCGACGCGATGCGGGACGACCTGACCGTCCTGCACGTCCAGGACTACAACTCCGGTCCCGTCATGGGCCTGGACGGCCAGTACCACACCATGGGCGGCGCCGACTTCCACATCGCGATGACCGACATGGTGAAGGCCGGGTTCCCGGTCGCGAACACGGGCCGCACGTTCCCCGGGCTGCGTCCCGACCAGATCGGCATCGGGCTGCCCGCGGCGGTCAGCGCCGGCAACGGGTACACGCCGCCCGCGCAGGTGCAGCAGGCGGTGAACTGCCTGGTGAAGGGGTCCGGCTGCGGCGGCTACACGCTGCGCGGCGGGACGTCCCCCGACCTGCGCGGCCTGATGACCTGGTCGGTCAACTGGGACCGCTACTACGGCTGGGAGTTCATGAACAGCCACGAACCCTTCCTGAACTCCCTGCCCTGACCTCCCCCTGACCCCCGCGTCACTTCCCCAACCGCCTCACGGCATCCCACCCCCACGGAGGAAGAAGCACATGAGATCGATCCGTCCCAGGGCCGCCGCGGTCGCGCTCGCCGTCCCGGCCGCGTCCGCGCTGGTCGTGCTCGGCGGCGCGACGGCCGCCAGCGCGCACGGCACGATGTCCGACCCGCCGAGCCGCGTCTACACCTGCTTCCTGGAGGACCCCGAGACCCCGCAGTCGGACGCGTGCAAGGCGGCGGTCGCGGCCAGCGGCACGCAGGCGTTCTACGACTGGAACGAGGTGTCGCTGCTGAACGCGGGCGGCCGCAGCCGGGAGATCATCCCGGACGGCCAGCTGTGCAGCGCGGGCCGGGCGAAGTTCCGCGGCCTCGACCTGCAGCGCGCCGACTGGCCCGCCACGCCGATGAAGGCGGGGCCGCAGACGATCACCTACCACGCGACCGCGCCGCACGCCGACAGCAACTTCGAGTTCTACATCACCCGCGAGGGCTGGAACCCGACGCAGCCGCTGCGCTGGGCCGACCTCGTCCCGCTGGCGTCGTACACGCACGTGAACCCGACGACGTACACCAAGTGGACGCTCAACATCCCGCCGCGGACCGGCCGCCACGTCCTGTACTCGATCTGGCAGCGGGTCGCCTACAGCGACGAGGCGTTCTACACCTGCTCGGACGTCGACTTCGGCGGCACCGGCACCCCGACCCCGACGCCCACGCCCACCCCGACCGGCACCCCGACCCCGACGCCCACCCCCACGCCGACCGAGACCCCGACCCCCACCCCGACACCGACCGAGACCCCGAGCGGCACCTGGCAGGCGGGGACGTCCTACGCCACCGGCGACCGGGTGACCTACAACGGCGTGACCTACGCGTGCCTCCAGGCGCACACGGCGATCGCCGGATGGGAACCGCCGAACACGGCCGCGCTCTGGCGCCAGGTCTGAGCGCGGCACGGTGAGGCGCGCGCGATGAGCGGCCGAGCATGGTCCAGGTCCGCCGCGGCGCTGCTCGCGGTGTGCGGCCTGCTGCTGATCGTGCGGTGCGGGACCACCGGCGGATCCCCGTCCGGTGGTCCCGCGCCCGCGGCGCGCGGCGGGGCCGGCTTCAACGCAGCCGACGTGATGTTCCTGCAGATGATGCTCCCGCATCAGGAGCAGGGCGTGAAGCTGGTCCGGCTCGCGGAGCGGCACCGCGTCCGGCCCGAGGTGCGGACGCTGGCCGCGGCGATCGAGACCACGGAGGTCGCCGAGGCCCGGCAGATGCAGGGGCAGCTGCGCAGCTGGCGGCGGCCGCTGCGGGCGGACCCGGGCGCGCACGCCGCGCACGGCGGGATGCCGCAGACGACCGAGGCCGAGCTGACGGCCCTCGCGAAGACCCCGCCGGACCGGTTCGAGCGCGCGTTCCTCAACCTGCTGATCGCCCATCAGGACGACGCCGTCCAGATGGCGCGGCTCGAGACCGGCAAGGGCCGGGACGCGTGGACGAAGCGGCTCGCGCAGCGCGTCGAGCGGTCCCGCTCCGCCCAGATCGACCAGATGCTCGCGTTCCTCGGCGCCCGGGCCACGAGCTCCCCGACCCAGAAGAAGCTCCCCCAGAAGTAGGTGTACGCATGCGCAGATTAATCGGCATCCTTCTCACGTTCGTCGTGGTCGCGGCGCTGGCAGCCGCGCCCGCGCGGGCGGCCGACCGGCTGACGGCGGCGTTCAGCCTGTCCGGGACGACCGGCAAGTACGTGGTCAGCAACCCCGGGACGACCGCCGTGACCGGCTGGAAGCTGACGTTCGAGCTGCCCTCCGGGGTGACGGCGAGCAACCCGCAGAACGCCACGCTGACGCAGAACGGCACGAAGGTCACGCTGACCCCGGCGTTCTACATCAACACCGTCAAGGCGGGCGGGAGCACCGACCCGTACAGCCCGACGTTCACCGTCAGCCGGTCCGGCGCGGAGCCGACGAGCTGCCGGGTCAACGACGCCAACTGCGACGGGTCGGCCGACGTCCCGCCGAACGCGCCAGGCGGGCTGAAGGTCACGGTCAAGACGACCAAGACCGTCTCCCTCGCCTGGGACGCGGCGCAGGCCGGCAGCCTGCCGGTCACCGCGTACGAGGTCTACAACGGCTCGACCCTGGCGACGACCGTCCCGGACACGAACGCCACGGTCACCGGCCTCACCCCCAACACCGACTACACCTTCACCGTGAAGGCCCGCGACCGGAAGGGGAACCTGTCCCCCGCCAGCGCGCCCGTCACCGTGAAGACGAACAACCCCGCCGATGACACGCAGGCGCCGTCCGTCCCGTCCGGGCTGCACAGCACGGGCAAGGACTCCGCCAGCGTGAAGCTCGCGTGGACGGCCTCGACCGACAACACCGGCGTCGCGAACTACGACGTGCTGGTGGGCGGCAAGGTCGCGACGACCGTGACCGGCACGTCCGCGACCGTCGCGGGCCTGTCCCCCTCGACCGAGTACTCGTTCACCGTCCGGGCCCGCGACAAGTACGACAACCTGTCGGCGGAGAGCGCGGCCGTGAAGGTCACGACCGACGACGTCGTCGCGAACGGCTACGCGCGCGTCGGCTACTTCGTCCAGTGGGGCATCTACGGGCGGCAGTACTTCGTGAAGAACCTCGACACGACCGGCAACGCCGCGCGCCTCACCCACATCAACTACGCGTTCGCCAACATCGACCCCGTGAACCTGACCTGCCTGCAGGGCGTGACCAAGGGCACGACGTCCGACCCGCAGGACCCGAACCAGGGCGACGGCGCGGGCGACGCCGAGGCCGACTACGGGCGGCCGTTCAGCGCCGCGCAGTCCGTGGACGGCGTCGGCGACACCGGCTGGGAGAAGCTGCGCGGCAACTTCAACCAGCTGAAGAAGCTGAAGGCCAAGTACCCGAAGCTGAAGGTGCTGATCTCCATCGGCGGCTGGACGTACTCCAAGTACTTCTCCGACGTCGCCAAGACCGACGCGTCCCGCAAGAAGTTCGTCGCGTCCTGCATCGACACCTACATCAAGGGCAACCTGCCCGACTACAACGGCGCGGGCGGGCCGGGCACGGCCGCCGGCATCTTCGACGGCATCGACCTCGACTGGGAGTGGCCGGGCGCCGAGGGGCACGCCGGCAACCACATCGGCCCGGACGACAAGCACAACAACACGCTGCTCATCGAGGAGTTCCGCCGCCAGCTGGACGAGCTGACGAAGTCGACCGGCGAGCGGTACCTGCTGTCGGCCTTCACCCCCGCCGACCCGGCGAAGATCGAGGCCGGCTGGGAGCTGGGCCAGGTCGCCAAGTCCATGGACATCTTCAACATCCAGGGCTACGACTTCCACGGCGCGGGCAGCGACAACTCCTGGGAGCCCAACCGGACGGGCCACCAGGGCAACCTCTACACCGACACCGACGACCCGTACTCGTTCCACTTCAGCGTCGAGAACGCCGTCCAGCCCTACCTCGACGCGGGCGTCAACCCGCGCAAGCTGACCGTCGGGCTCGCCTACTACGGGCGCGGCTGGCAGAACGTGACCGACGGCGGCAAGGGCGGCGAATGGCAGGACGCGAAGGGCGCGGCGCCCGGCCAGTTCCAGGAGGAGGCCGGCACCCGCGGCTACAGCAACCTGATCTCCAGCCTGCCCAACTGCAAGATCGTCCACGATGAGCAGGCCGTCGCGACGTCCTGCTACACCGGCGACAACGGGCAGTGGTGGTCGTTCGACGACGCCTGGTCCATCCAGAAGAAGACGGCGTGGCTGCGGAGCAAGAACCTGCTCGGCGCCATGATCTGGGAGATGTCCGGCGACCCGGGCGTCCTGACGAAGGCCCTCGACGACGGCCTGAAGTGAGGCCCGGCCCGACGGCCTGAACCGCACCCCGTCCCCGATCCCAGGGCCGGCGTCGCTGCCCCGCTCGCGGCGCCGGCCCTGTTCCATGCCCCGGCCCGGGGTGTCAGCCGCCCGGCTTCGGCGGCGGGACGGCCTTCCCCGGGTCCTGCCGGTTGCCGTCCGGGTCGGTCATGCTCTCGTTCGCCGCCCCGACCGAGGTGACGTCGGTGACCTTCCACTCGCCGCCGCGCCGCACCAGCCGCATGTCGAGGTAGGACCCGAGGACCCGGCGGGTGCCCGCCGTGCTGTGCACCTCGGAGTCCATGACGACGACCGCCTTCGCCGTCCCCGACTCGACCTCCCCCAGGTACACGGTCCGGACGGTCGCCGTCGCGTCCGCCTTCAACTTGCCGATGACGCCTTCGAGCCCGCCGGTGAACGCCTCGTCGTAGGTCTTGGCGAAGTCGTCGGACGCCAGCGAGAGGACGTGGTTGCGAGCGTCCTGCAGCTTGGTGTGGTCGTAGCTGAGCAGCGCCTGCCCGAACTCGGCGGCACTGGCCCTGACCTGCGCCCGCTCCGCGTCCCGCTGCGCCGCCCGATCGGCCTGGTACCACTGCATCCCGGCGGTGACCGCCGACCCGACGACCGCCACCGCGACCGTCGCCCGCACCAGCCACGCCTTGTCCGGCACCCGCCGCCACGCCCGCCGCGCGGGCTCCTTCTTGACGGCCTCCTTCTCGGCGACCTTGGCGTCCTCGGCCTCGGCGTCCTCCGCGACCTCGGGCTCCTCGGTCTCGGCGTCGTCCTTCGGGCGGGTGTCGGTCTTGCTCACGGGTCCTCCAGGGGCCTATCGGGAACGGCGGCGCAGGGCGACGCGGAGGGTGTTGAGGACGGCGACGACGGCGATGAGGCCGCCGAGCACGGGTGGCAGGAGGGGCAGCCAGCGGGTGTCCCGGTCCGCCCCGCCGGCGTTCACCGGGCGCAGGTCGCCGTCCGGGGACGTGCCGGCGGGCACACCGGTCCCGGCGTCGCCGCCGCCCGCCGCCGGGGTGGGCTTGACCTTCGAGGCGGCCTTCGCGGCCTGCGGGCCCTCCGCCCCGCTCGCCGCGCAGAAGGTGAGGTTCGGCGCGGCGGGCTTCGGGACCGGGGTGGTGTACTCGGTCGCCGCCCTGGCCGGTCCGGTGAGCGTGATGACGGGCGTGACCCGCAGGTACTTGCCGCTCGCGTCGGTCGCGGTGATGTCGGAGACGAGCGCCTGCAGCGTCGGGACGAGCCGCAGCACGTGGTTGATCTTCCGCTGGTTCGCGGGGGTCATCAGCGGTGCGGTGGGCGTCGCGGCGGCGGTGAGCAGGCAGTCCAGGCCGGGCCGGGCGTCCTGCAGCAGCGCGTGCAGGTTCCTCATGGCACCGGGTCCCTTGGCGAGGACGCTGTCGAGGTCGCGGCTCGACTGCCGCAGGGACGCGGTGAGCAGCGCGAGGTCGTCCACGCCGGACGCGATGTCGCCGCGGTGGGCGGTGAGCGTCGCGGTGAGGCGGGTCAGCTCGCGGGCCAGCGCGTCCAGCGTGCCGGCGTCGGCGGCGAGGGTGCCGGTCAGCCGGTGCGCGTCGGAGATCATGTCGTGCAGGTCGGTGCCGCGCCCTTCGAGGCCGGTGGCCAGCTCGTGGACGAGCGTCCGGGTGTCGCGCGGGTCGACGGCGTCGAGGGTGCGGCTGAGGCCGTCGAACAGCTGCTTGTAGTCGGTGGTCCCGGCGGTGCGGGCGACCGGGATGTGGTCGCCGGCCTTGAGCGTCCGGAACCCGGCGGACGGAGACGCCGCCGGGGTCAGCTCGATGTACGGCTCCCCGATCGCCGACTTGCGCAGCACCCGCGCCCCCACGTCGGCGGGGATCCGCACGTCCCGGTCGAGGTCGAGGCCGACGGCGACGTGGTCGCCGCGCAGCCGGACCGTCCCGACCTCGCCGACCCGGACGCCGAGGTGGGTGACCTCCAGGTCGCCGTGCAGGCCGGGCGAGGACGCGAAGTCGGCGGTGACGGTGAAGGGCCGTTCGAGCGCCTCGATGTGGATGACGCTGCGGACCGCCCAGACCGTGAGGACGGCCCCGAGCACGGCGAAGAACACGAGGTTGACGGCGACGCGGGGATATCTCATGGGCGCGGCCCCAGCAATCCTTGGAGGTTCTGCCGTTTGCCGGACGTCCCGGACGCTGCCGCGGCGGCGGCGCCGGGGTGCGGCAGGAAGCCCTTGATCCACAGGAACAGGAGGGCCTGCCCGCTGGACGACACCGACGGCCCGTTCAGGAAGTTCAGCACGGTCCCGGCGAGGGCCTTCAGCTCGTCGCGCCCGCGCAGCGCGGCGGCGAGCAGTTCGTCGGCGCGCTTCAGCAGCGCCGCGAGCCGCGCGGCGTGCCGCTTCTGCACCTTGGCGTTGACGGAGGTGGCGAGCTTCAGCAGTGCCTGGATGGTGCGCTTGAGGTTGTCGCGGTCGTCCTGGAGCCGCTGGGTGGCGAGATCGACGTTGCCGGGCAGCCGCTCAAGGTCCTTGGAGCCCTTGCTGAGGGAGCGTCCGAGCTGGCCGAGGGAGTCGAGGGCGCGGCCGAGGTCGGCGCTGGCGGCGGCGTACTGGTCGCCGACGTCGGCGGCGCGGGCGATGAGCGTGTTGAGCTTCGTCCCCTTGTCGCCCAGCGCGGTCGCGGACTCGGCGCTGATGGTGGCGATGTCCTGGCCGCCTAGGGCGGCGAGCAGCGGCCCGACCTTCTCGCTGATCTGCTCCAGGTCGGGCTGGACGCTGGTGTTCCCGATGGTGGCGCCGGACGCCAGGAAGGGTCCGCTGTCCAGGCGCGCTCCGGCCGGCAGGTTGAGCCGCACGTAGTTCTCGCCGAGCAGCGACGACTTGGCGATGGTTGCCGTCGTCCCGGACGGGACGCGCTCGCGCAGCGACATGGTGACGCGGGCGCGGAAGCCGTCCAGCCGGATGCCGGTGACGGTCCCGACGCGGATGTCGGCGACCTGGACGCTGTGCCCGACGACGAGGCTCTGCACGTCGTCGAACGTGGCGTTGAGGGTCACGTCGCCGCGCGGCGCGCCGATGGTCTGCAGCGAGCAGCCCCCGGCGGCGACCACCAGGACGCACGCCAGGAGGCAGGTCACGAACGTTCTCATCCCCGTCCTCCCGGCGGTGGCTGGCAGTCCGCGAGCGCCGGCCGGCCTTCGAGGCACGGGATGTCCCCCCAGCCCATCGCGGTGAAGAGCGGCTGGAGCCAGGCCCGGACGGTGCCGTGCACGACGAGCCGGATGGTGGCGACGTGGTTGCGCTTGTCCCATGCCTGGACGGCGACGTCGGCGAACCGGCCGAGGCTGTCGATGGCCTGGGTGAGCCCGGCGACGTTGCCCTTGAGGCTGAGCACGATGTTCGACAGGTCCGCGACCGTGGCCGGCAGCGTCTCGCGGTAGGCGGTGATCAGCACGTCGCTCTTGCGGATCGCCGCGGCGAGCCCGGCCACGAAGTCGCGGAGCTGCGTGCGCTCGTCGGCGAGCGTCCGGCTGGTGGTGGAGAAGGAGCGCAGCAGGTCCGACAGCTTGCGGTCGCGCCCGTTGAGGTCGGCGGCGAGGCTGTGCAGCCCCTTCGCCAGCGACGCGATCTTCTCGTCCTGCGCGGCGAGGTCGCCGGTCAGCTCGGAGGTGTTGTGCAGGGCGTCGTTGATGCCCTGCCCGCGCCCGCGCACGGACCCGGCGGCGCGGTGGATCGCGGGGCCGAGCGCGCCCGCGTCGATCGAGTTGTTGAGCTTGGCGAACGCGGCGAGCGCGTCGTCGATCTCGACCGGCAGCTCGGTGCGCTCCTGCGGGACGACCGTGCCGGGCTTGGCCTCCGGCATGCCGGGCTTCCACACCGGGTGCAGGCTGATGAACCGCTCCCCCAGCGCGTCGGACGAGTCGATCGCGGCGTGCACCCCGGCCGGGACGGGCACGGACCGCTTCACCTCGATGTCGACGCGGACCCGGTGCCTCTCGTCCTTGATGGAGGTGATGGTGCCCGCGTCGGCGCCCATCACCTTCACCTGCGACTCCTCGTAGAGGGAGGGCGCCTTCGCGAAGTAGATCGTCATCGGGTAGGTCGGCTCGGCGGCGATGCCGCAGCCGCCGAGCGCCGCGGTCAGCGCGAGCACGGCGACCGCCGCCACCGGGCGTCCGCGGCGGCGCGGCGGCGGGCTCCCCTCGGGGCTCATCGGCGGGCTCCCTTCGGGGCGATGCGGGCGAGGTCGGCGAGGTCCTTCGGCGACAGCGGGCCGAGCCCGGTCGCGACGACCTCCAGCCACGGCCCCTGCCCGCCGGTGCCGGACAGCTCGGACAGCGTGGGCCCCGCCCAGGCGAGCAGCTGGTTGAAGTCGCCCGTCGCGGGGCGCAGGGTGCCGAGCGTGCCGCGCAGGTCGGCGACGAGCGTGAGCAGCTTCGCCTGCCGGTCGTCGATGAGCTGGGTGAGACTCTCCACGGCCCGGTTGCCGGAGCCGAGGAACGCCGCCAGTTCGGTGCGGCGCTCGCGCAGCTCGTCCAGCATGGCCTGGACGTTGGTGAGCAGCCGGGACAGCTCGGCGTCCTTGGCGTCCGCGAGCTTGAGGATCCGGTCGCCGCCGTCGAGCAGCCTCTTGATCTGCGGGTCGGACTCGTTCACCGTCTCGGCGAGGCCCGCGAGGTTCGTCAGCGCGCGGCCGAGCCGGCCCCGGTCGTCGTCCCCGATCCCGTTCAGCTCGGCGACGATCTTGTTGATGGCCTTCGTGTCGAGCTTGGACACCGTGCGGGTGGACGCGTCCAGCACGTCGTTGATCGTCGTCGGGACCTGGGTGCGGTCCAGCGGGATGCGGCGCTTATCGTCGGGCAGGTCGGCCAGGTGCGGGTCCGCGACCGGGCCGGACAGCCGCAGGTACCGGCCGCCGAGCACGTTCGCGACCTTGATCTCGGCGCGGGTGTTCGGGCCGAGGTCCACGTCGCCGTCGACCTTCCAGCTGACGACGACGTACCCCCGGCGGTGGTCGGGGCGGACGGAGCCGACCTCGCCGACCCGGACCCCGGCGACCCGGACCTCGTCGCCGGACCGCAGCCCGCCGGTCGCGGCGAACACCCCGGTGACGGTGTAGCGGTCCTGGAACAGGCCGCGCGTCCCGACCAGGTACACCGCGACGACCAGCGCGGCCAGCGTGCCCGCAGACACCAGCCCGACCGCGATCCGGTTGCGGTCGCGGAAGGATCTCAGCGCCATCGGCCACCCCCGACCATGAGGTTCTCCAGTTCCTTCGGCGTGTCGATGCCGGCGGCGCCCTCGCGGGGGCCGGGCAGGCGCGTCGGGTACGGGCAGGGCGGCGCGGCGAGCGACAGGCAGGGGATCGCGGACTCCACGTACTGCCCGTTGTCGACGGCGGCGAAGATGTGCTGGAGCTTCGGCGTCACCGACTGCAGCACCTTCAGCAGCGTGCCGCTGTTGCGGTTCACCCCGGCCGAGAACGCGGACAGCTTGTCCACGACCTGGCCGAGTTCGCGCTCGTTGCCCGCGAGCAGCGCGTCGGACGTCCGGGCGAGGGTCGCGAGCTGGACGAGCGTGTCGTCGATCAGCTTGCGGTTGCCGGTGAACGCGTCGCTCAGGCTGACGAGGTCGTCGACGGCGGAGCCGATCTGCTTGTCGCGCCGGGCGATGACGCCGGTGACGGTCGCGTAGTCGTCGAGCATCTGCCGCAGCAGCTTGCGGCGCTTGGCGATCGTCGCGGACAGCGTGTCGATGTCGGCGATCAGCCGGTCGATGTTGCCGGCGTTCCCGTCGAGGGCCTCCGACAGCGACACCAGCACGGTGTTGACCTGCTTCGGGTCCAGGGCGCGGACGAGCGGGCCGAGCTGGTCGAGCAGGGCGCTGCCGTCCACGGCCGACCGCGTCCTCGTGATGTGCGCGCCGTCCCGCATCGTCGCGGTGCTCTTGCCGGGCACCAGGTAGACGACGCGGCGGCCCATCGCGTCGCGCCAGCGGATCGCGGCCTCGCTGTCGGCGGGGACCCGCACCGCGTGGCGGACGGTCAGGCCGACGCGGGCCTTGCCGTCCACCACCTTCACCTCGTCGACCTGCCCGACCGGCGCCCCGGCGATCTTGACCTGGTCGCCCTTCATCAGGCCGCTGGCGTCGTCGAAGGTCGCGGTGAGGTGCCGGCCGCCGGCGGTGTCGACGCGGGCGATCTGCATCCCGATGACGGCGGTGAGGACGCCGGTGACGGTGACGAACGTGGTGAGCCGGACGACCAGCCCGATCCGGGCGCGGCGGGACAGGGTGGACGCCATGTCACCGCCCTCCCTGCTGCGGTGTGCCGCCGCCGTACGGCCCGCACAGGCCGAGGACCAGCTCGCACGGGTCGGTCGGCAGGTACCCCTGGGTGCGGATGTAGTTCTTGCCGCCGGTGCCCTTCAGGTCGGTCAGCTCCCCGTAGAGGGGCAGCAGCTTGTTCCCGGTCCGGACGGCGTCGCCGACGAGCCCGAGCTGCGCGTAGATGATGCGGGCCGTCCGCTCCGACGACCGGAACGCCTGGCCGAGCTGCCCGCCGCGCTTGTCGAACCCGTGCGCGGCCAGCAGCGACACGTCCGACAGCCCGTCGGCGAACCCGGCCAGCCGGCCGCGTCCCCGCGCGGCCGTGCCGATCAGCGCGTTCGCGTCCGCGGAGATCCCGACCAGCTCGTCGCCCTTGTCCGACAGGGCGCCGGACAGGTCGGCGGCGTCCCCGACGAACCGGCGGGCGTCGGCGCGGTTCTTGTAGGCGACGTCCAGCAGGATGCCGGTCTGGTCGATGGTCTGCCGCAGCCGCGCGCCCTGCCCGTGCAGGCCGGTCGCGACGGTGTGCACGATCGTGCCGACCTCCTCCGCGTCGACGGCGCCGAGCCCGGCGTCGGCGCGGGCGAGCAGGTCCGACAGGTCGCGCGGGTCGGAGGTGCGCGCGATCCGGGCGCCGGACGCGAGGTAGGGCCCGGTGCCGGCGTGCGCGCCGGGGACGAGGGCGACGAACTTCGGCCCGAACGCCGACGCGGGCTCGATGGACGCTGTGACGGTGTCGGGGACCCGCGTCCCCGCGTCCAGCCGCAGCGCGACCCGGGCCCGGCCGCCGCCGGTGAGCGCGACGTCCGCCACCGACCCGACCGTCACCCCGCGGATCTTCACCGGGGCGCCGGCGCCGAGGCCCTGCCCGGCGCGGCCGAACTCGGCGGTCAGCACCGTGCCGGGGTCGCGGCCCGGCCGGGCGACCAGCACGTACAGCAGCCCCGCCAGCACGGCGAGCGTGACCGCGCTGATCAGCAGCCGGCGCGGCAGCGGGATCTCCTCGTTGATCATCCGGTGAGCCTCACGGTCGCGCCGTTGCCCCAGAACACGTAGGACAGCAGCAGGTTCAGGGCGACGATCACGATGATGGACAGCCGGATCGCGCGGCCCGCCGCACGGCCCACCCCGGCCGGCCCGCCGGTCGCGTAGTAGCCGTAGTAGCAGTGGATGGTGATCACCGCGAAGGCGAACACCGCGACCTTGATCGCGCTGTAGACGAGGTCGATGGTCGGCAGGTACAGCCGGAAGTAGTAGTCGTAGACGCCGGGCGCGAGGTCGAAGAAGCTCGTGCTGATCAGCCGGGTCGAGAAGAAGCTCGCGAACAGCGCGATCAGGTAGAGCGGCACGAGCGCGATGAGCGCGGCGACGACGCGGGTGCACACCAGGTAGGCGAACGACCCGATGCCCATGACCTCCAGGGCGTCGATCTCCTCGGAGATGCGCATCGCGCCGAGCTCGGCGGTGAACGCCGACCCGCACTGCGCGGCGAGCGCCACCGCCGCGATGACCGGGGTGATCTCGCGGACGTTGGCGAACGACCCGACGAGGCCCATGAACGACTGCGCGCCGATCGACTCCAGCCCGGTGTAGCCCTGCAGGCCCACCTCGGTGCCGACGAAGAACGCCATCGTGAAGATCACGAAGATCATGCCGCCGCCGACGACGCTGGCGCCGACGCCCACGACCACGTCGCTGACGTGCCGGGCGATCGTCTTGGTGTACTTGCGGCGCAGGATCAGGTCGCGCGCCGAGTACAGCAGGATGCGGTGGACGAAGACGGGCCACTGGGCGAGGTCCCCGGAGCGCTGGAGCGCCGCCGCCCCCGCCTGCGCGGCGCGCGGCGCGATCCTCTCCATCACGGGCAGGTTCGCCATCAGATCCTCGGCGGGAACGCGACGAAGTACACCGTCGTGATCACGTAGTTGAGGGCGAACACGAGCATGAACGCGACGACGATGGCGCGGTTGACGGCGCGGCCGACGCCGACGGGGCTGGCCGCGCAGCTCATCCCCATGTAGCAGGCGACCACGGCCGCGATCACGCCGAACAGCCAGGACTTCAGCAGCGTCACCACCAGGTCGGACGTCTGGAGCAGCGACACCGCGCCGTCGAAGTAGGCGCCGGGCGTGACGTCCTGGAGCAGCACGTTGAACACGAACCCGCCGGCCGCTCCCGCGACGATGACGAGCGAGGCGAGCAGTGTGGAGACCAGGCTCGCCGCCCACAGCCGGGGCGTGACGAGCCGGTGCACCGGGTTGACCGCCATCGCCTCCATCGCCGACAGCTCGTCCCGGATGCGGCGGGCGCCCATGTCGGCGGTCATCGCCGACCCGCCCGCGCCCGCGATGATCAGCGCGGCGGCGATCGGCGCGACCTCGCGGACCAGCCCGACGACGACCGCGCCGCCGGTCGCGGACTGGGCGCCGAGCTGCGCGGCGAGCTGCCCGACCTGGAGCGCGACCGTCGCGCCGAGCGGCAGCGACACGAGGATCACCGGGACGCTGGTGACCCGGGCGAGGAACCACGCCTGCTCGGCGAACTCCCATGCCCAGGTGCGCACGTCCCAGGTCCGGCGGACGGCCTCCAGGGCGATGACGAACAGCTCGCCGACCTCGCCCAGCAGGCCGTGGACGCGGCGCGGCAGGCGGACGGCGGACCGTTGGACGGCGGACCGTTGGATGGCGGACAAGGCCGGGTTCACCTTCCCGTCGGGGGCGGGAGAGCCGGCAGGCCCCGCGTGCGTCTGGCGCGAAGACGTGGGTCACACGGGGCCGCCGGGGCCGGGGTGGCAGGTGCCTCTCCTGTGCCACCGCACACTAGAACAACTATTGGCGGGGTGGCAATAACCTATTGGCGATCCGCCAATAAGACTGCGGCCGACGGCCGGCCGGCGTCCCCGGAGGGCTTCACGGAAGGTTCAGGAGCGTGTCACCAGCGGTCGATGTGCAGGACCTCGTCCAGCGGGACGCGCGCGGCCGGACGGAACGTGTCGCCGGTGTAGAAGGCGGTCGGCAGCAGCGCGCCCTGCCGGACGTCCTCGGGCAGGCCGAGCAGTTCGGCGACCTCCCGCTCGTACACCAGGTGCAGCGACGTCCAGGCGGTGCCGAGGCCGCGGGCGCGGGCGGCGAGCGCGTAGTTCCACGCGGCCGGCAGTAGCGAGCCCCAAAGGCCCGCCTGGTTGCCGCCCGGCAGTTTGCCGCCCTCCACCCGCAGGCACGGGATCACCAGGACGGGCACGTCCCCCATGCGCTCGGCGAGGTAGGCGGCGCTGTCGCCGACGCGGCGCTGCACCTCCGCGCGGTCCGGGTCGTCCTTGTAGAGGGAGCCGGCCGACTCCTTCGACGCGGCGTACGCGGCGAACGAGCGCCGGTAGTACTCGCCGATGGCCGCGCGCTGCCCGGCGTCGGTGACGACGATCCACTGCCAGCCCTGCCGGTTGCTGCCGCTCGGCGCCTGCAGCGCGATCTCCAGGCATTCGCGGACCAGCCCGAGCGGCACGGGCCGGTCGAGATCGAGGCGCTTGCGCACGGTGCGGGTGGTGGTCAGCAGTTCGTCCGGGCTCAGCGGAGGTGTCGTCATGCGCCCATCGTGCCCCAGCCGCCCGGCGTCACTCGGTGCCGACCACCGGGTTCAGGAACACCTCCTTGGCCTCCTGCGGGGTGAGGTCGGTGCGGCCGGTGAGGTCGTTGCGCGGGTCGGTGAAGCGGAAGCGGTAGCCGCGCGGCGGCAGGTGGCCGATCTCCCACCAGTTGCCGTCGAGGTCCTTGAGGTAGAACGAGTAGACGCCGTGCTGGCGGACGGGCTTGTTCAGCTCCTTCACGCCGTAGTCGTCGCTCACCTCCGCGATGCGCGCGTACGCGGCGTCCACGTCCTCGTCGCTGCCGACGTCGATCCCGTTGTGGTAGAGCAGCGGCATGTCGGGGCGGTCCGGCTTGGACTCCACGCACACGTAGGCGTGGTCGCCGCCGAGCCGGATGTAGAGCGCGGCCATCATCGGCTGGACGACTTCCAGCCCGAGCACTTCCTCGTAGAAACGGCGGGTCGCCGCCACATCAGTGATCTTGAGCGTGCCATGGGACAGGAAACGGGACTTGATCAGCGGTTCCCTGGTCGAGCGGTGCGTGATCGCGGGCATGAATCGCTCCCTTTCGGCGCCCTGAGCGGACGCGCCGGCCACCGTACTCACCTATTTCACGGCAAATAACCGATTTAGGGAAGCTAACGACTACCCTGTCCCAATGGTCGTCACTTCCGGCGTTTCCTCCGCTACGTCCAGGCTTGGGTGGCTTGATGCGCTGCGCGGCGGGGCGGCGCTGGCGGTGGCACTGCACCACGCGAGCTACGTGTACCTCCCCGCGCTGCGGGTGCGCCTGGCCGACTGGTTCGACCCCGGCCTGTTCGGCGTGCTCGTCTTCTTCCTCGTCAGCGGCTACATCGTCCCGGCGTCACTGGAGCGGCGCGGCAGCGTCCGCGGGTTCTGGATCGGCCGCTTCTTCCGCATCTACCCGCTGCTCGCGGTGACCTGCCTGCTCGCCGTCCTGCCGTTCCTGCTGGGCGTGCTCGGGCTGCGCGCCGGACTGGAGCAGTACTCCCCCGCGACCGCGATCGTGGCGCACTTGACGATGCTGCAGGACCTGCTGAACGTCCCCAACGCGATGAACGTGCTGTGGACGCTCTCCTACGAGATGGCCTTCTACCTGCTGATCGTCGCGCTGTTCGTGGTGGGCCGGCACCGCGGCTCCGCGCAGGCCGCCGTCGTGCTCACGGTGGTCGCGCTGGTCGCCGTCACGCTGACGGCGGGCGGCCTGCTGACCGGCGCGTACGCGCCCGCGGCCCTGCTGTCGCGCACCGCCGGGACCGGCCCGGTCGTCGCGGTGACCGCCGCCGCCCTGCTGGTGGCGATCGCGGCGGCGGTGTCGCGGTGGGCCGCCGCCCGCACCCTCGGCGGGCTCCTCGGCGGCCTCGTCGCCCTCGTGCTGGTCTCCGCGAACGGCCGCGTCAGCGCGTGGGAGAGCCTCATCCTGCTCGCCACCATGTTCGCCGGCACCGCCGTCCACCGCGCCGAGCACGGCCAGATCACCTGGCGCGCGGGCGCCGCGGCGGGCGGCGCCGTCCTCGCGGGCGCGCTCGCCGCCGGTCTGTGGCACGCCGCCCCCTACGGCCCCAACGCCCAGCTCGTCTGGGGCGGCGCGGTCGTCGCCGCCGCCGTGACGTTCGCGGCGGCGTGGCGGCTGCGGCACCACCGCTTCCCCGCCTGGGCGACCGGCCTCGGCACCATCAGCTTCTCCCTCTACCTGCTGCACCCGCTGCTGCTGATGGTCGCGGCGCAGTTCCTCGGCGCGTCCGAGCGCGAGGACGCCGTCGGCCTGTCGGTGTTCCTGCTGGTCCTGGTCGCGGCCAGCTGGGCGTCCCACCGCTGGATCGAGGCCCCCGCGCAGCGCCTCGGCCGCCGCCTCACCCGCGCCACCGCCGCCCCGGAGAAGGCGGCGCTGCCGCAGGCCGCCGTCCCCTGACCCGCCCCGCCCCCGCGCGCCCCGGTCACTGCTCGACGTACTCCTCGGACAGGGCGCGGTACCCGGCGACGTCGTCCGGCAGCCGCAGCTCGCGGGCCTGCATCGACGCGACCATGCTGCTCAGCATCCCGTTCATCGCCTCCGGCAGCGCCCGCGTCGCGTCGCCGAGGGCCGGGTCCGCCATGTAGGTCTCGACCGTCGACATGCCGCGCAGGACGTCCTCGACGGCGTCCCCGAACCCGAACGAGATGACCCGGGCGTGCCGCCGCCAGCCCGGGTCGACGAGCGCGCGGTGCGCCTCCCGCCACGCCGTGTCCGGACGGTCGGTCGGCGCCCCGTCCGTCAGCAGGAACACCACCGGCCGCAGCACGCTGTAGCCCTTCTCCTGCAGCAGCGGGACGTCGATGTCGATCCGGTCGCGCAGCATCTCGAACAGCGGGCCGAAGTTGGTGCCGCCGTGGCAGCGCAGCACCGGCATCTGCCGCATCCGCGTCAGTTCCGTCATCCGCACGACGACGTTCGGCGCCGACGAGAACGTGACGATCGACAGGTGCACGAACTCCGCGACGCGCGGATTCAGATACAGCTCCTTGATGATTTTGGCGAGGGTGTCGTTCAGCAGCGCCTCGTGAATCTGCATCGACTTGGAGACGTCGAGCGCGATATAGGTCGGCATGCCCTTGCCGCGACCGCCCTGCGCGCCTGTTCGCTCGGTCATTTTCGGATGTCCTTCTTCTGGTCGATTCGATGTGTCAGAAAAGGGCGGACGCGAGCCCCGCCAGCGCGAGCACGGCCAGCACGCCCAGGCACGCGACGATCAGCGGCAGGACGTAGCGGTCGAGGCCGCCGGCCGCCGGTCCGGCGGCGTCCCGCTCGAACGGGTCGTCCTCGATGCGCGGCCGAGCCGTCGGCGGGGCCGAGGGCCGGGCGGCGGGCCGGGTGGGCGTCTCGGCGGGCGGCGGGGCCTCCCGCCGCGGCGGCGGTGCCGGCGGAGTGCGGCGGGACGCGGGGCGGGCGTCCAGTTCGCTCTCCAGCAGCTCCAGCAGCTCCCCGGAGCTGGGCCGCAGGTCCGGCGGGTCGTCGATCGCGCATTTCAGGGCGTCCCCGAACGGCCCCGCGCGCAGCCGCCCGCCGAGGGCGTCGAGGGCCGGGTGCGGGTCCTGCCCGCGCACGCCGGTCAGCGCGCGCAGCACCGCCACCGCGATCTTGTAGCGGTCGGTGCGGACGGTGAGCCGCTCCCCCGGCCGCACGGCGGGGTCGTCCCAGGAGTTGCACTCGACCCACGAGCGCGACGACAGGCCGCAGCCGTCCATGTCGATGAGGAAGACGCCGCCCGTCTCGCGCGCCCAGAACAGGTTCGCGTACGACCAGTCGCCGTAGACGACGTCGCGGCGCTCCAGCACCGCGCCGACGCGCAGCATGTTCCGCGCGACGCGGACCCGTTCCCGCCGGTCCGGGACGGCCATGTCGCGCGCCTCGTAGAACTCGCGGTCGTCCTGGACGAGCTGGTCCAGGCTGAGCGGCATCGGGTCGGACGCCCCGAACGGCGTCCGGACCCGGACGAAGAACTCCGCGGGCGCCTTCGCCATCACGACCCCGACCGTCCGCCCGCCCGACTCGACGCGGCTGACGGGCCAGCAGGTCGCCGCGTCCACCACGGCGCGCTCGGCGGGGCTCATCGCGGCCGGCAGCGCGATCAGCCGGTCGAGCACCTCGGCCGGCTCCTCGGGGAAGCCCGGCTTGTAGCGCTTGACGAGCCAGCCGGGGTGGGCGGCGCACTCGTACACCATCGTGGACTGGCCGTTCTCCCCGGCGATGCGGGCGCCCTCGGCCGCCACGTCCGGCAGCTGCGTGACCGGCCCGAACGGCCGGTCCGACCACGCCCTCACCGGTCGCACCAGATCACGACGGCGGTGCGGTCGTCGAGCCGCCCGCGGGCGTCGTAGCCGACGTCGGCGACGAACGAGGCGATGTGCGGCGGCCCCGCCCAGCGCTCGGCGAACCACGGCGCGGCCCCGCCGGCGAGCACGTCCCCGATCCCGTCGGTCGCGAGCGCGAGCACCGCGCCCGGCGGCACCGTGACGCGCGCCGTCCGCGTCCGGCCGGGGTGGAAGGGCAGGAACTCGGTCAGCACGTCCTGGTCGAGGCCCTCCTTGTCGGTGCCGGTCAGCCGCGTCCAGCCGGCGCCGGTGCGCAGCCACGCGCTCACGTCCGCCAGCCACGACAGCCAGACCGGGCGGGTCCCGTCGGGCGCGGGCTCCACCGGCACGGCGGCGGCGAGCGCCGCCGCGCGCACGTCGTTCTCCGTCACCTTCTGCTGGGCGGCCATGCCCGACATCTGCCGGGCCGCGTCCAGGAACAGCGCGGGCCCGTCCGGGTCGGCGCCGCGGCCGAGGTCGGCGCGCAGCCGCGCGACGAGCGCGGTGGCCGCGACGTTCGCGCCGAGATGGGAGCGGCTGCTGTCGGACATGCCGTCGGCGACGGCCGCCAGCAGGAACCGGCGGCCCGGGTCGCGGCCGAGCCGGTAGGCGTCCTGCCGGTGCTGGGCGGGCTCGGCGCAGCGGTGCCCCGGCCCGACGAGCGACGCGGCCCGGACGGTCAGCGCCCCGACGGTGACCGCGTCGGCGGCGATGCCGGAGATGGCGGGCTCGTCCGGCAGCCGCCACGGCATCCGGGACTGCCGGGCGCCCGCGCCGGCCGGGCGCGGGAAGTCCATCTCCGGGCCCCCGGCCGGTACGGCACCGGCCGCGGGCGTCGGGCGGCGGCGGCTCAGGAGTCCCACGGCATCGGCCTCCAGGACTCCACCCCGTCCTCCGAGCGCCCGCGCAGCTGCTCGGGCATGACGTCCTCGTCCGCACCGGGCCCGGCCGCACCGCCGGCCGCACTGTGCCCGGTCGCACCGGACCCGGCCGCGTCCCGGTCGACCCGTCCCGCGATCATCGGGGGCTCGGGCGGCGACGGCGCCGGGATCTCCCGGGTGCCGAACAGGTCGGTCCGGCCCTCCGGCTGCAGGACCCCCGTCATCGGGCCGAGCAGCCGCTCCAGCATCTCGTTGACCTGGGCCGGCCGGATGATGTTCGCCGAGATGGCGGTGTTGTACAGCTCGATGACCCGCTGCTCCTTCAGCTGCTCGTGCTCCCGCATGTCGGCGATGAGGGTGCCGACCCGCTCGGGGTCCTGCGCCAGGTAGCGCAGGAACAGGTCCGAGCTGGTGCGGATCGAGCGGCGCAGGTCGTCGACCTCCTCGTTGGTGAGCTGCCGCTCGACCCGCGCGTCCTCGAACCGCTCCTTGCGCCGCCGGGTCCGCTCGTCCGCGACGACCCGGACGTAGCAGCGGCGCACGCCGATGCCCTCCGCGTAGTCGCGGGGCTCGGCGCGCAGCCGGTCGGCGAGCGCCGCCTCCACCCGGGCGACCTGGTCGATCTCGAACTGGTGGCAGACGGTGCGCGCCACGTCCAGCAGCCGGGAGCGGACGAGGGCGGCGCCGTCGGTGATGCCGTTCCCCACCACCGCGACCGGGTCGGTCACCGCCCACTCCGCCTCGATCGTCAGCTCGAACCGGGCGAGCTCGGTGCGGCTCGGCACCGAGTCGACGAACACGTCCCGGCGCAGCGTCGTGTCGACCTCGACGCGCCACTCGTAGCGCGGGCCGAGGAAGCCGAGCGGGTTGCGCGCCCGCCGGGCGGTCAGCTCGACGGGCCGCGCGTCGCGGTCGGAGTAGACGTAGGAGCGGCCGGGCGGCGCCGCCGTGCGGGGGGCCTGCCGGGCGGGCAGCCAGCCCACGATCAGCGGCGCGGACGGCCCGGACGCCGCCGGGGCGAACCGCTCGGGGAACGACTCCGGAAGCGGCGGGCCCGCCGGCTGCTGCGGGCCTCGCGGGGCCTCCGGAAGCTGCGGAGACTGCGGGTACTGCGGCAGCTGCGGCGACTGGGGAGGCTGCTGGGACTGCGGGAGCCGCGGAGGCCGCTGCGGGCGCGGGGGCTGCGGGGGCGTCGCTCTGTGCTCGCCCAGCCGCCCGCCTTCGTCGTCTTCCCTGTGCTCGGCCACCTGCATCACCTTCCGTTGAGCGCGGTCAGTACGTCACGGGCGCTGTCGGGCGCGCCGCCCTCGGCCCAGCCGCGCGCCGTGTACTTCAGCGCGCGGGCGACCGTCCGGTCCGTCGCGATCGCCTGGGCGAGCCGGGCCAGCGAGCGCCGGACGACCGGTGCCCCGTCCGCCGTCCGCGCCCACTCGGTCAGCACCTCGTCGGCGTCCTCCTGGAGGACCGGGTCGTGCAGGGTCTCCCGCCAGAGCGCGGCGATGTCGCGCATGCGGTCGGCGTCGGCCGCGGCGACGTGCAGCAGGCCCGGCCAGTCGAACGCGTCGCCCGGCAGCCGCCGGACGAGCTGGCTCGCCGCCACCAGGAACGCCAGCAGCGCGGTGATCCGGCGGTTCTCGTCGTCGCCGGCCGCCCACTCCAGCAGCCGCCGCGGGACGTCCGCGCCGTCCCAGCCGTCCTCCCACATCTCGGTGACGGACTCGCACACCGCCGCGGCGACCGCCACGTCGTCGTCGGCGGCGCGGCGGCCGAGCCAGTCGAGCGCGGCCGAGACGCCGCCGTCGACCGACTCCACCCGCCAGGCGCGGGCCGCGCTGGCGCGCAGCTCGACCGACTCCTCCGGGTCGGCCCAGGCCTTCAGCATCTCCCGCACGGGGGCGCGCAGCGCGGGCCGCTGCGTCACGGTCACGTGCAGCGCGGCGGCGGCGACCGTCCGGTACCGGTAGTCCCCGTCGGCGGCCATCGGCTCGATGACGAGGGTGTTGACCAGGTCGAACGCGTCGGCGGCGAGGAACCCGAGCGCGACGGCGGTCCGGGTCCGGACGGTCTCCAGCGGGTGCTCGGCGCACCACCGCAGCCAGGCCAGCAGGCGCGGACGCTGCTCGTCGAACTCGCTCCAGAAGTAGCCGAGCACCTTGCCCTGCGCGTTCGGGTCGAGGTAGCGGACCACCCGGGTGGGCGCGGTCGCCCCGTCCCGCAGCCGCACCGTGGACGGGACGGTGCGGGCGCCGATCAGGTCGAGCCACTTGCGCCGGGTCGGCCGCAGCGGGGCGTCGAGGCGGCGGAGCGAGTCGCGGTGCGGCTCGCGCGTCTCCAGGTCGTCCTTCAGGCTCATCGCCGCGAGCGCGACCGTCTCGTAGGGCTCCCCGTTCAGCACGGCCGTCGCCACCGCCATGCACTGGACGGACAGGCCGCCGAGCCCGGCGAACCACTCGGCGCGCTGCTCCCCGTCGCGCAGCCGGAGCGCCTGCTCGGCGGTGCGGGCCAGGGGCAGCGCGTCGCGGTGGGCGTTGTACAGCTCCTGCGCGACCGCCCGCGCCTGGCCGGGCGGGCCGTCCCCGCCGAGCTGGGCGTCCAGCAGCTCCGGCACGCCCTCCTCGGTGAGCACGGGCCGGGCCCGCCGCCCCAGCCACAGCGTGAGCAGGGCGGCGGCGATCTCCCGGCGGTCCCGGACGCGGCCGGGCCGCAGCACCAGCTCGGCCGCCCGGGGGTCCGCGGGCACCGTGTCGACGGTGATCACCAGCCGGGCGCCGGCGTCCTCCAGCAGCCGCGTGACCTTGTCCAGGACGAAGTCGGTGAGGGCGTCCGTCCGCCGCGGCTCCCGGTAGACGTACCCGGCGCCGCTCACCAGGTCGTCGGCGGTCAGCTCGTCCAGGCCGGCGGCGGGGTCCACGCGGAACAGGGCCGTCCCGGCGTCCGCGTCGCCGGCCGCCTCCTCCCGGGCGAGCACGTGCAGCAGGCGGCGCGCCGCCGCGTACCGGCCGGTGTCGGGGGCGTCCTGGAGGATCACGATGCGGTGGTCGCGGGCGCGCCGGCACAGCTCGTCGAAGCCGTCGGGGGCGACGAAGGCGCGCTCCGTCTCCTCGATGTGCCGCTGCGGCAGCGGCGCGACCGCGCCGCGCCGCCCGCCGGGCGCGGTGAAGGTGTAGTTGTGCTGGTCGCCGCCGACGTACTGCGCGGCCCGCACGAACCCCGACAGCGCGTCCCGCTCGGTGCCGATGCGGTCCTGGACGGTGCCGCGGCGGCGCTGCTCGTTGAGGACGTCGGTCCGGGACCGTTCGGCGTCGCCGGGCTTCGGGTCGCCGCCGGGCTCCTTGTCGGGCTTGTCGCCGCGGGCCTCGGGGTGGACGGGTGGCCGCTCGTCCGGTGCCGGGTCGCTCATGGACGGCCTCCGTAGTAGTGGTTGTGCTGGTCACCGCGGATGTAGGTGCGCGCGTTGACCTTCTCGACATGGACGGACCCCGGCGGCCGCGCGGGCGGCGGCTCGGTGGGCTCGGTGGGCTCGGCGGCCGGCTCCCGGCCCGTCCGTCCCGGCGGCGGTGCGCTCTGCTCGGCGGCGGCGCCGTCCGGGAGGTCGAGGGTGTGCGGGTCGGGCCCGCCGGGGAGCCAGAACCAGCCGTCGCCGTCGCGGTCGCCGTCCAGCCGGGCCACCCGGACCCGCCGCAGGTCCCCCGGTTCGAGCGACGTCATGCCCGCCTCGATCGACCCCCGGAACACGAACTCGGACACGATCACGGCGAGGTCGGCGTCCGCCCGGTCCAGCGCGGCGCGCAGCGGGTCGGCGTTGCACAGCCGCGTCACCGCCACCGGCGCGGTCCCGCTGAAGCCGTTGGCGACCTCGGCGGTGGGGCCGTGGTGGATCGCGAGCCGCATCCGGGCCCGCGCCCGGTCGGCCGCCAGCCGGTTCCGGGCGCGCAGCTCCCCGTTCAGCTCGCGGACGAACCGGCCCACGAGCACCTCGGCGGGCACCCCGTGCGGGAGCACCATCAGCAGCCCGTCGCCGCTGCCCTGCTCCTGCCACCGCGCGGCGTCCAGTCCGCAGTTGCCGGCGGCCTCGCGCAGGGAGTCCACGAGGGTGCGCTGGAGCAGTTCCTGGACGTTCTGCGGCGCGGCTCCGTAGCCCTGCAGGTCGGCGGCCATGACCGTGCGGTAGCTCATCGGCCCTCCCCGCCGGCGGCCCGCCGCCTCCGGTGCTCCCCGGTCCGTCCGGCCATCGGCGTCAGACCAGCCGGAGGACGACGAGGACGGCGAGCAGCACGGGCCACGTCCAGACGAGGAGCCCGACGGCGGCGCCGGGCAGCCGCCGGCCCGGGAGCAGCAGCGCCGCCGCCACCGCGGACTCGTGCCGGGGCACGGGCGCCGGCCCGGCGGGAGCGCCGCCCTCGTCCGCGCGCTGGGCGAGGGCGTAGCCGAGGCAGCGCTCCGCCAGCCAGTCGGCGCGGTCGGGCTCCAGCCGGGCGGCCAGCACCCCGAGCGCGTCGGCGATCACCGGCGGCAGCCCGCCGTTGGCGTGCGCCCGGCGCAGCCGGTCCTCCAGCTCGTCGTCGCCGAAGCCCGCGGCGAACAGCGGCTCCATCAGCGCGGCCATCCGGGCGGTGCCGTCCGGCAGGCCGGCGACGCGGCCGACGAACCACCGCTCGCCCTCCATGACCCGCAGGACGCTGGAGAACCCCTCCCGGTCGAGGACGGCGCCGCGGGCGGTGCGCGCGGCGACCCAGTCCATGATGCGGACGGCGCCGGCGGGCGCCGTGGTGTCCCTGAGCTGCTGGTAGAGCCGCACGAGATGGGGGTCTCCGCGCGGCGGCGCCGGCGGCCGCGCCGGGGCGGGCGGCGCGTGGACGGGC
>NZ_JBFARO010000079.1:0-36150 GCF_040677125.1 Actinomadura sp. NPDC049382 | reverse complement strand
CGCGGGGTCGCCGTCCGGCTCGGCGACGGCGAGCGCCTTCCCGAGGGCACCGAGCTGGTCGTGACCTCGCCCGGCTGGCGGCCGGACGTGCCGCTGCTCGCCGCGGCCGCCGCCGCGGGCATCGAGATCATCGGCGAGGTGGAGCTGGCGTGGCGGCTGCGCGGGCCGGACGCCGCGCCGTGGCTGGCCATCACCGGGACGGACGGCAAGACCACCGTCGTCCGCATGCTGGCCTGCATGCTCACCGCGGCGGGGCACAAGGCCCTCGCGGTCGGCAATGTCGGGACGCCGATCGTCGAGGCCATAGGGGGTTCCGGGGGGTCTGGGGGGTCGTCCCCCCACGAAGGGCACAGCGAGCCGTACGACGTCCTCGCGGTGGAGCTGTCGAGCTACCAGCTGCACTGGTCCAGCTCGCTCGCTCCAGAGGCGGCCGTCGTGCTGAACGTCGCCCCCGACCACCTCGACTGGCACGGCACCATGGACGCCTACGTCGGCGCCAAGGGCAAGATCTACGCGCCGGGCGCCGTCGCGGTCTACAACGCCGACGACGACACCTCCGCGGCGCTCGCCGAACGCGCCGAGGGCGTGCGCGGCCGGGTCGGGTTCACCCTCCAGGTGCCGCGGCCCGGCGAGCTCGGCGTCGTCGAGGACCTGCTCGTCGACCGCGCCTTCACCGACGACCCCGCGCACCACGCCGCCGAACTGGCCGCGCTCGCCGACGTCCGCCCGTACGCGCCGCACAACGTCGCGAACGCGCTCGCCGCCGCCGCGCTGGCGCGCTGCTTCGGGGTGCCGCCGGAGGCGGTCCGCGCGGGCCTGCGGGCGTTCGTCCCGGACCCGCACCGCATCCAGCACGTCGCCGACGTCGCCGGCGTCGCCTACGTCAACGACTCCAAGGCCACCCAGCCGCACGCCGCCGCCGCGTCCCTCGCCGCCTACGAGCCGGTCGTGTGGATCGCCGGGGGCCTGCTCAAGGGGCTGGACGTCGACGACCTCGTGCGCTCGTGCGCCGCGCGGCTGCGCGGCGTGGTGCTGATGGGCCGCGACCGGCACCGGATCGCGGAGGCACTCGCGCGACACGCCCCGGATGTCCCCGTCGTCGACGTCTCCGACACCGACACTGGGGCCATGGAACGCGTCGTCAACGAAGCCTCCGCCCTCGCCCGCCCCGGGGACACCGTGCTCCTCGCGCCCGTCGGGGCGTCCTTCGACATGTTCGCCAACTACCCGGCCCGCGGCGAGGCGTTCATCGCGGCCGTCGAACGCCTCGCCGGGTCGGCCGGCGCCGGGGCGGCCGAGTAGCCGTGACCGCCGCTGCCGAGGAGGAGGGCGGCGGGCGTCCGGGGCCGCGCGAGCACGTGGCCGCCGCCGTCGGGCTGCTCGACCGGCCCCTCACCTCCTACTACCTGGTGCTGGGCTGCTCGATCATGCTGCTCGCGCTCGGCCTGACGATGGTGCTGTCGGCCTCCAGCGTCAAGCAGCTCCAGGCGACGGGCTCGGCGTACACGCTGTTCCAGAAGCAGGCGGTGTGGATGGCGATCGGGCTGCCCGCCATGTGGCTGGCGTCCCGGCTGCCGGTGCGGACGTTCCGCGCGCTCGCCTACCCGCTGGTCCTGCTGTCGGTCGTGGCGCTGGGGCTGGTGCTCGTGCCGGGGCTCGGCCGCAGCGCGGGCGGCGCCACCCGCTGGGTCGACCTCGGCCCGCTGCAGATCCAGCCGTCCGAGCTCGCCAAGCTCGGCCTGGTGCTGTGGGGCGCCGACCTGCTGGCCCGCAAGGACCGGCTCGGCCAGCTCACCGAGTGGCGGCCGCTGCTGGTGCCGCTGATGCCGGGCGCCGGGATCCTCGTGCTGCTGGTCATGCTGGGCAGCGACCTCGGCACCACGCTGGTGCTCCTCACCATCTTCCTGGCGCTGCTGTGGGTCGTCGGCGCGCCCGGCCGGCTGTTCGTCGGCATCGCGGGGCTCGTGTGCCTGCTGGTGTCGATCCTCATCGTCGTCGAGCCGTACCGGATGCAGCGCCTCACGGGGTTCCTCGACCCGTCGGGCAACAAGCTGACCACCAACTACCAGGGCACCCAGGGGCTGTACGCGCTCGCGTCCGGCGGGCTGTTCGGCACCGGCCTCGGCGAGGGCCGCGCCAAGTGGGACTACCTCCCGCACGCCGAGACCGACTTCATCTTCGCGATCGTGGGGGAGGAGTTCGGCCTCATCGGCACGCTCGTCGTCGTCGGCCTGTTCGGGACGCTCGCCTACGCCGGGCTGCGCATCGCGCGGCGGGTGAAGGACCCCTTCACCCGGCTCGCGGCCGCCGGCGTGACCGCCTGGCTGGTCGTGCAGGCCATCGTGAACATCGGCGCCGTCATCGCCGTCCTGCCCATCACGGGGATCCCGCTCCCGCTGGTCTCCTACGGCGGTTCCGCGCTCATCCCGAGCCTGTTCGCGCTCGGGATGCTGCTCGCCTTCGCCAAACGGGAGCCCGGCGCGCGGCAGGCACTCTCCGCACGTGGCCCCGGACCCGTCGTGAGGGCTCTAAGCTGGCTGGGTCTGGCACGGCGTTGAAATCCCCCCTTTCGAACACGCTGAGGAGTTGTCAACGAGCATGAGGGTTGTCCTGGCCGGCGGGGGCACCGCCGGACACATCGAGCCCGCCCTGGCCCTCGCCGACGCGCTGCGCCGCAACGACCCGAACACCGGGATCGTCTGCCTCGGGACCGAGCGGGGGCTGGAGACCCGCCTCGTCCCGCAGCGGGGGTACGAGCTCGCGCTGATCCCGCCGGTGCCGCTGCCGCGCACGCTGACCCCGCAGCTGCTGTCGGTGCCCGGCCGGCTGCGCGGCGCGATCAACGCGGCGGCGGCCGTCCTGGACCAGGCCCAGGCCGACATCCTGGTCGGCTTCGGCGGCTACGTCGCCACGCCCGGCTACCTCGCGGCCCGCAAGCGCAAGGTGCCGATCATCGTGCACGAGGCCAACCCCAAGCCCGGCCTCGCCAACAAGCTCGGCGCCCGGTTCACCGAGCACGTCGCCGTCTCGCACGCCGACTCGCCGCTGCCGAACCCGACGTTCGTCGGCATCCCGCTGCGCCGCGAGATCGCCACGCTCGACCGGCTCGCGATGGGCGACAAGGCCCGCTCCTACTTCGGGCTGCTGCCCGACCTGCCCACGCTGCTGATCTTCGGCGGCTCGCAGGGGGCCCGCTCGCTGAACCAGGCCGCGGTGGCCGCCGCGCCGTACTTCCGGCAGGCCGGCATCCAGGTGCTGCACATCGTCGGGCCGAAGAACACCGAGGAGCCCGAGCCCGCGTCCGGCGGCCCGCAGTACGTCACGATCCCCTACTGCGACCGGATGGACCTCGCCTACGCCGCCGCCGACATGGCGATGTGCCGGGCGGGCGCGATGACCTGCGCCGAGCTGGCCGCCGTCGCGCTGCCCGCGGTGTACGTGCCGCTGCCGATCGGCAACGGCGAGCAGCGGCTGAACGCCGAGCCGATCGTCGCGGCGGGCGGCGGCATGCTGGTCGACAACGCCGAGCTGTCGCCCGACTGGATCGCCGCGCACCTGCTGCCGGTGCTGGCCGACCCGGCCCGGGTCGCGCACATGTCGGAGGCCGCCGGCCGGATGGGCCGCCGGGACGCCGACGTCGCGCTCGCCCGCATGGTGTACGACGTGGTCCGCGCCGCGGGCGCCGCGCGATGAGCCTGATCGACCCGAGTGCGGTGGTCCCGGCCGGCGAGCTCGGCCGGGTCCACTTCATCGCGATCGGGGGCGCCGGGATGTCCGGCATCGCCCGCATCATGCTGCGGCGGGGGATGGCGGTGTCCGGCAGCGACGCCCGCGACTCCGAGCTGCTCGGCCAGCTCGGCGACCTCGGCGCCAAGGTCTTCGTCGGGCACGACGCCGCGCACGTGGGCGAGGCCGACACGGTGGTGGTCTCCACGGCGATCCGGGAGTCCAACCCCGAGCTGGTCGCCGCCCGCGAGCGGGGGCTGCGCGTCCTGCACCGGTCCGCGGCGCTCGCGTCGCTGATGACCGGGCGGCGCGCCGTCGCGGTCGCCGGGACGCACGGCAAGACCACCACGACGTCGATGCTGACGGTCGCGCTCCAGCACGCGGGCGCCGACCCGTCCTACTGCATCGGCGGGCAGCTCGTCACCACGGGCCTCGGCGCCGACGAGGGCACCGGCGACGTGTTCGTCGCCGAGGCCGACGAGAGCGACGGCTCGTTCCTCATGTACACCCCGCACATCGCGGTCGTCACCAACGTCGAGGCCGACCACCTCGACAACTACGGCGGCTTCGAGAAGGTGAAGGAGAACTTCGCCCGGTTCGTCGACCGGGTCGAGCCGGGCGGGACGCTCGTCGCCGGCGCCGACGACCCGGTCGCGATGGAACTCGCCGCCCTCGCGCGGGAGCGCGGGCTGACCGTCCGCACCTACGGCGAGGCCGCGGGCGCCGACCTGCGGGTGACCGGTTTCACGCCGCGCGGCCTCGGCTCCCGGTTCGAGATCGAGGGCGCCGGCGAGGTCGTGCTGGGCGTGCCGGGCCGGCACAACGCGCTCAACGCCACCGCCGTCATCGCGGTCGCGCGGGCCCTCGGCCTGGACGACGCGCCGGTGCGGGCGGGCCTCGCCGCGTTCGGCGGCGCGATGCGGCGGCTGGAGCGCAAGGGCGCGGCGGGCGGCGTCGAGGTGTTCGACAGCTACGCCCACCACCCGACCGAGCTGACCGCCGACCTGGAGGCCACCCGCGACTACCTGGGGGAGAAGGGCGAGGGCGGCCGCATCGTCGCGGTGTTCCAGCCGCACCTGTACAGCCGCACCCGCTTCTTCGCCGCCGAGTTCGGCGCGGCGCTCGGCCGCGCCGACGTCGCGGTGGTGCTGGACGTGTACGGCGCCCGCGAGGACCCGGAGCCCGGGGTGACCGGCGCGCTCGTCGCGGACGCCGTCCCGGCCGGTACCGAGACCGTGTACGCGCCCGTCCGCGACGAGGTGCCCGGCATCGCGGCGTCCCTGGCCCGGCCCGGCGACGTCGTCATCACGCTCGGCGCCGGGGACGTGACGCAGCTCGGGCCGCTCGTCCTGGAGCGCCTCGGCGGGTGACACGCCGCCGGCCGCGCGGTCGGCGGCGCGCGGGGGGAGAACTGCCAAGCTTGGGTCATGACCGAGGTACGGACCGGCCGGCACGCCGTCCCGGGGGAGGATCCCGGCGGAGCGGCGGGGGAGGGGCGCGGCCGGCCGAACCGGTGGAAGGCGATCTTCGTCACGCTGCTGGTCGTCGGCGCGCTCGGCCTGGTGACCTGGGTGCTGCTCGGCTCCCGGCTGCTGGTGGTGCGGCATGTCGAGGTCGCGGGCGCCGGGCTGGCGCCCCGCGACCGGATCGTCGCCGCCGCCGCGATCGACCTCGGCACCCCGATGGCGCGGCTGCGCACCGGCGCGGTCGCCGAGCGCGTCGAGCGGCTCCGCGAGGTGGAGTCGGCGCGGATCGAGCGGCACTGGCCGGGCACGGTCCGGATCGTCGTGCGGGAGCGCGCGCCGGTGGCGGTCTTCGGCCGCGACGGGCGCTACCACCTGCTCGACCGGCACGGCGTCACGGTGGCCGACCGGGAGTCGCGCCCGTCCGGGCTGCCGGCGCTGACGGTGGCCTCGCCGGGGCCGTCCGACCGGGCGACCGGCGCGGCGCTCGCCGTGCTCACCGGCCTGCCGGAGCGGCTGGGCCGCGCGGTGGCCGAGGTGGAGGCCACCGGGCCGGAGGCCGTCACGCTGCACATGGCGGACGGGCAGACGGTCGTGTGGGGCGCCGCCGAGCGGGCGGAGGAGAAGGTCAGGCTGCTGGACGCCGTGCGGCGCACCGCGTCCGGCCGCGCGATCCGCACCATCGACATCAGCTCCCCCGAGGTCCTGAAGACGAAGTGAGGCCCCGAAGTGGGCCGGGTGCGTGTGTCGCGGCGATTCCCGCCGCCCGATCGGGCACGCTGGAACGGTCATGCCGGACCGATGCGGACGGGGAGGGGGGACGCCGATGCCCGCGGGCGGTGCACCGGGCGGGGGCCCGACGACAACCTGGGCAAACCCATGCCAGCTGCGACACGCCGGTGGAGTTCGGGGGAGGTTAGTTGACCCTGGCGGTAAGGCCGCCCTACTGTCCGTATCAGTCTTCAGGTTGACATAAGTGTAAGCCTCAAGTTGAGGGTGAGGGTTTCGGCCCCGCCCCCAGTGCACAGGTCGGAACACCGCGGCGGCACGGTCGGCAGGCCGGTCTGGGCGGTCGGAGAGAGCGGAAAGGCCCCTCGTCGTGGCAGCACCGCAGAACTACCTCGCGGTCATCAAGGTCGTCGGCATCGGCGGCGGCGGCGTCAACGCCGTCAACCGGATGATCGAAGAGGGTCTCAAGGGCGTCGAGTTCATCGCGATCAACACGGACGCCCAGGCGCTGCTGATGAGTGACGCCGACGTGAAACTGGACGTGGGCCGCGAGCTCACCCGCGGCCTCGGCGCCGGGGCCAACCCGGACGTGGGCCGCAAGGCCGCCGAGGACCACCGGGAGGAGATCGAGGAGGTCCTCAAGGGCGCCGACATGGTGTTCGTCACCGCCGGGGAGGGCGGCGGCACCGGCACCGGCGGCGCGCCCGTGGTCGCCAACATCGCCCGCTCGCTCGGCGCGCTCACCATCGGGGTGGTGACCCGCCCCTTCAGCTTCGAGGGCAAGCGGCGCGCCATGCAGGCCGAGGCCGGCATAGAGACGCTGCGCGACGAGGTCGACACCCTCATCGTCATCCCCAACGACCGGCTGCTGTCGATCTCCGACCGGCAGGTCAGCGTGCTGGACGCCTTCAAGGCCGCCGACCAGGTGCTGCTGTCCGGTGTCCAGGGCATCACCGACCTCATCACCACCCCGGGCCTGATCAACCTCGACTTCGCCGACGTCAAGTCCGTGATGTCCGGCGCCGGCTCGGCGCTGATGGGGATCGGCTCCGCGCGCGGCGACGACCGCAGCGTCGCCGCCGCCGAGATGGCGATCTCCAGCCCGCTGCTGGAGGCCAGCATCGACGGCGCGCACGGCGTGCTGCTGTCCATCTCCGGCGGCTCCGACCTCGGCCTGTTCGAGATCAACGAGGCCGCGCAGCTGGTGTCGAACGCCGCCGCCCCGGACGCCAACATCATCTTCGGCGCGGTCATCGACGACGCGCTCGGCGACGAGGTCCGGGTCACGGTGATCGCGGCGGGTTTTGACGAGGGGCGCCCTGCCAAGCCGGCTCCGGAGCCGGAGGGCAAGCGGCTGCCCCCGCCCCCGCCCCGCCCGGTGCCGCCGCCCGCGTCCGCGCCGCCCGCCGCCCCGGCCAACCCGATCCCCAGCCGGGTCGGGCGCTCGGAGCCGGTGAGCGGCCACCCGACCGGCGGGCAGCCGGCGCAGCCGTCGGTGGCGCAGGCCGCCGCCGCGCCGCACCCGCCCGCCCCGGCGCCGCCGGCCCCGGCCCCGCAGCCGCGCGCCGAGAGCGACCGCGCGCAGCCGCCCGCGCCGGCCCACGACGACCGGGCCGCCGGCCGCGGCGACCGCGACGAGCCCGCCCAGCCCGAGAGCAGCTCGGCCGGGCCGCCGGGCGACCGGGACGCCGGCGAGTCCGCCGGGTCGCGCGCCCCCGCGCCGCGCCAGCCCACCGAGCCGGCCTCCTCCCGCGTGCACGCGGGGGAGAACGACGGCGGCCCCGCCTCCTCCGGGCAGCGCCGCCGTCCCGTCGTGTTCGACGAGGACGACGACCTCGACGTCCCCGACTTCCTGAAGTGATCACCTCCGTCGCCCTGGGCGACGGCGTCGGCGCCGGCTTCACCGGCCGCGCCGGCGGCGTGAGCAGGCCCCCCTACGACTCCCTGAACCTGGGCGGCGCGGTCGGCGACGACCCCGCCGCCGTGCGCGGCAACCGGCGGCGCGCCGCCGAGGCGCTCGGCGCCGACCCCGGCCGCACCGTCTACATGCGGCAGGTGCACGGCGCGGACGTCGCGTTCGTCACCTCCACCGAGACCCCCGGCCCCGTCGACGCCGTCGTCACGACCGTCCCGGGCCTCGCCCTCGCCGTCCTCGTCGCCGACTGCGCGCCCGTGCTGCTGGCCGACCCGGTCGCCGGCGTCGTCGGCGCCGCCCACTCCGGCCGCCCCGGCACCGCCGCCGGCGTCGTCCCGGCGCTGGTGAAGGCGATGTGCGAGCGGGGCGCCGACCCGGCCCGGATGACCGCCGCGATCGGGCCCGCCGCGTGCGGCCGCTGCTACGAGGTGCCCGCCGAGATGCGCGACGAGGTCGCCGCCGTCGTCCCCGCCGCGCACGCCGTGACGTCCAAGGGCACCCCCGGTCTCGACATCCGCGCCGGCATCGCCGCGCAGCTCGCCTCCGCAGGGGTGGCCGAGGTCGCCGCCGACCCGCGCTGCACCATCGAGGACGCGGGCCTGTTCTCCTACCGCCGCGACGGCCGCACCGGCCGCTTCGCGGGATTCGTCTGGATCAAGGACGGCGCGTGACCGGCGAGACCGACCCCGCCCCCGAGCAGCGCCGCGCGGAGCTCGCCGAGGGCCTCGCCGAGGTCCGCGCCCGGATCGCGGCGGCCTGCGCCGCCGCCGGCCGGGACGCGGACGAGGTCACGCTGATCGCGGTGACCAAGACCTTCCCCGCCTCCGATGTGCGGCTGCTGGCCGGACTCGGCCTCACCGAGGTCGGCGAGAACCGCGACCAGGAGGCCCGCCCCAAGGCGGCCGAATGCGCCGACCTCCCGCTCACCTGGCACTTCGTCGGCCGGGTGCAGACCAACAAGGCCCGCGCGGTCGCCGGCTACGCCGACGTCGTCCACTCGGTGGACCGGCCGAGGCTGGCCGCCGCGCTGTCGGACGCCGCGGCCCGCGCCGGCCGGACGCTGCGCTGCCTGGTCCAGGTGTCGCTGGACGAGGACGCGGCGCGCGGTGAGCGCGGCGGCGCGGCGCCGGCCGCCGTGCCGGAACTGGCCGACGCGATCGCCGGGGCGCCGGGCCTGCGGCTCGGCGGAGTGATGGCGGTCGCGCCGCTCGGTGCCGACCCGCTGCCCGCCTTCGCCCGGCTTGCGGAGGTCGCGGCGGAGATGCGAAGGAACCATCCGGACGCCCGGATCGTCAGTGCGGGTATGAGCGGCGATCTGGAGCAGGCGATCGCGTGCGGCGCGACACACCTGCGGATCGGTACGGCGTTGCTCGGCGGCCGACGGGCAATCGTCAGGTAATGTCCCCCCAGTGGTACCTGGCGGTACGCGGGTCGCCACGACGGAGCAGTCCAACGACGGCGCCGGACGCGCCCGGCGCCGCGGCCACAGGACACGGAGGGGCGTATGGCCAGCGCGATGCGCAAGATGGCGGTCTACCTCGGCCTTGTGGAGGACGACCGTTACGACGACAAGTACGGCGACTACGACGAGTACGAGGTCTACGACGACGAGACCGACCCCGGTCAGACCCGTCGCCGTGAGGACGAATCCGGCGGTCAGCTTACCCGAGCGGAGGAGACCGCGGACCGGGATCGCGACCATCACTCCACGTCGACGCTGGAGCGACGCTCCGTGGCGCTCTACGAGTCCGGTACCACCGACCTCGCTCGTATCACTACCCTGCATCCCAGGACCTACAACGAGGCAAGGACCATCGGAGAGCACTTCAGAGAGGGCACACCGGTGATCATGAATCTGACCGAGATGGTCGACAGCGACGCCAAGCGTCTCGTCGACTTCGCGGCGGGTCTCGTGTTCGGCCTGCACGGGAGCATCGAGCGTGTTACGAACAAGGTGTTCCTCCTGTCGCCCGCCAACGTGGAGGTGACGGCGGAGGACAAGGCCCGGATGGCAGAACGTGGGTTCTTCAACCAGAGCTGATAGCCACATGCGAGAGTATCCGTGAACATCGCTGGACAGGTGCTGACGTACCTCCTGTACCTCTTCCTCCTCTTCCTGATCGGGAGGCTGGTACTGGAGGTCCTTCAGTCGTTCGCCCGCCAATGGAAGCCCTCCGGGGTGGTGCTGGTGATCGCCGAGGCGACCTATACCATCACCGATCCGCCCTTGAAGCTGCTGAGGCGTTTCATCCCGCCGGTCCGTCTGGGTAACGTTGCACTGGACCTCAGCTTCACCGTGCTCATCCTTGTGGTCTGGATCCTGATCATGGTCATTGGCTCCGTATTCGGCGGTCCCTAGATCGATCGGATACCGTCCTTCAGGGACAGACTCCAAGCGCGCCAAGGAGACGAGAACATGCCGCTGACACCCGCCGACGTGCGGAACAAGCAGTTCAGTACCACCAGGCTGAGGCCGGGGTACGACGAGGAGGAGGTGGACGCCTTCCTCGACGAGGTCGAGGCGGAGCTCGACCGCCTCATCCAGGAGAACGAGGAGCTGCGGGCCAAGCTGGCCGAGTGCCTGCGCGGCAAGGTCCCCGCCATGGCCGCCCCCATCGTGGAGCCGAAGCCGGACGTCCAGAAGATCCCCGAGCCGCCCCGCCCGGAGCCGCAGCCGCAGCCCGAGCCGGAGCCCGTGCTCGGCGGTCTCGGCATGTCCGCCGCCCCCACCGGCGAGGACAACATGGACACCGCGGCCCGCGTCCTCGCGCTCGCGCAGCAGACCGCCGACCAGGCGATCGCCGACGCGCGCCGGGAGGCCGACGAGACGCTCGGCCGCGCCCGCCGCGAGGCCGAGGAGATCCTCGGCAAGGCCCGCCGGCAGGCCGACCAGATCGTCAGCGAGGCCCGGTCCCGCGCCGAGGCCCTCGACCGCGACGCGCAGGAGCGGCACCGCCAGGTCATGGGCTCGCTCGTGCAGCAGCGCGAGGAGCTCGAGCGCGAGGTCGACAACCTGCGCGCGTTCGAGCGCGAGTACCGCAGCCGCCTGAAGGTGTACCTGGAGGGGCAGCTCCGCGACCTGGAGGCGGGCAGCACCGAGACCGGCGCGTTCGCCGCCGTCCCGGGCGCGGCCCCGGTCCAGTCGCCGCAGAACGCCCCGCAGGGTCCGCAGACGGGTCCGCAGCCCGGCCTCCCGCACCCGGAGAACCGCAACGGCGCCGCAGGCGGTCCCTCGCCCGCGCCGGGCACGTTCCCGCAGCCGGCCGAGCACGGCCAGCAGGTGCAGCACTCGGCGACCGGCGCTTTCCACGCGGGCGGCGACAACCCGCCGCACGATCGGCGCTGACGCGGCCGCCGCAGGCGATAGTGTCGTCCCGATGCCCGCGCCGGGTGGCAGCGGCGCCATCCCGGCGGGCGCCTTATCGGCGCTGACGGGCGGTCGTGGGCGGCGACCGGGTCCCTCGCACCGGCCCGGAGCCGAGCGGTCCGAACGAGTGGGAGAGACCCTGTGATCATCCTGAGTGGCGTTCTCGTGGTGGTGGCGATCGCCCTCCTGGTAGCGGGAATCGTCGCCGGCAACGGAGACAGCGCGCAGGTCTTCGGCCTGGACGCGCTGGTGGTGATCTACATATCGATCGCCGTCAGCATCATCTCCGCGCTGTGCCTGGCCATCGGGGTGTTCCTGCGGCGCAAGGAGCTCTGGGGCCCCGGAGCCTCGGCGGTACCGGCCCGGCAGAGCAAGAAGGCCAAGAAGGACAGGCGCAAGAGGCCCGCGCCCCCGGCCCCGGCGCCCCCCACGGGCGCCGCCGGCGTCCCGGCGGCCGCGGCGTCCGCGTCCCCGCCGGCGGACCCGGCCGACGACGCGGCGGAGGTGCCCGCCCCGCCCGCCGACGTCCCCGAGGACGCGCTGGTGTTCGTCGTCCGCGGGCGCAAGCGCTACCACCTCGACACGTGCCGGCAGCTCGCCGGGCGCGACGTCGAGGAACTGACCTACGCCGAGGCCAAGGAAGAGGGGTTCAGCCCCTGCACCGCGTGCATGCCCGACACCGCACTGGCGGCGCGCGCCGCGGCGGCGGCGCCCGCGTCCCCGGCCAAGGGCGGCGACTCCGGCGGCACGGCGGCGGCCGGCCGCGAGCCCGGCGCGGAACGCTCCGAGGGCGGCCTGGCGGGCCTGGCCAAGCCGGCGCCCTCCGCCGCGGCGTCCACGGCGTTCGACACGCCCGTCTCCTTCGCCGACCCCGGCTCCCCCGGCAAGCCCGGCGCGTTCGACAAGCCCGGTTCCTTCGACAAGCCCGGCGCGTTCGACCGCACGGCGGAGATCCCGCGGGCGGACGAGCCGGCCGCGGAGACCCCGTCCGGCGGCCCGTCCGGGCCGACCCTGGCCGACGTGCCCGCCGCGGGCCTGCTCGCCGCCGCGGCCGCGGCCCCCAGTGCCCCGGAGACGCCGGAGAAGGCCGACCCCTCCCGGGAGGAGCCGGAGGAGCGCTCCGGCTGGGAGCGGCCCGCTGAGCCCGCCTCCGCCGCCCCGGACGTCACCGTCGACCTCGGCTCGGCCCCCTTCGCGGGTGCGGAGGCCGCGGCGCCCCAGCCGCGCCACGCCGACGACGAGACCGGCGCCGAGCCCTCCTCCGTGCCCTCCGCCGGGGACGCCTTCGCGGCGCCCGAGCCGGAGCCGGCCGCGGACGAGCCGTCCGCCGAGCCGGAGGGGGAGGGCCCGCAGGTCCGCATCCTGAGCGGCACCAAGCGGTACCACCGCGTCGACTGCGCCCTCATCGAGGACGTCGGCGACGACGCCGACGACCTGGAGTCGCTCTCCCGCGCGGAGGCCAAGTCCCGCGGCTGCACGCCCTGCCTGGTGTGCCAGCCCGACCGCGCGCACGCCCGCGACTGACCCCGGCCCGCGGGCCGGGGCACCGGCCCGCGGACGGCCGGGTCAGCGGTCCCGGCGCCGCTCCGCGCGCAGTTCGCGCAGCCGCTCCCGGCGGGCGTCCCGGTGCTCGCGGTGCAGCTCCCGCAGCTCCTCGTGGTGCCTGCGGTGCAGCTCGTGGGCCTGCCGGTGCCGGTCGCGGCGGCCGTCCTTCTCACCGGCCGCGCGGCGGCTGACGGAGATGCCGCCGAACAGCAGCATCCCGGTGATCCGGATGACGGGCGCGCCCGGGTCCGCGGTGTCGTCCTCGGGCAGCTCGGTGCCGCCGAAGACGGAGGTGTTGGACCCGATCACCCGCACCCCCGGTGGGACGATCATGTTGACGCCGCCGAAGACGCAGGTGACGTTGACGGTGACCTCGCTCTGGCTGAGGACCGCCTGCCGGAAGTCCAGGTCGGCGCCGCCGAACACGCACGAGACGTTGGTGGTGGGCTCGACGAGCCAGCGGCCCTTGCGCTCCACCCCCGCGAAGATCGCCACCAGGTTGGGGGACTGCGGCGGGGGCGGCGCGAGCGCGGGCTCCTTGCGCAGGTCGACCCGGGGGCGCGGGGGCTGCTCGTCCGGCAGGTCGCTGAGGACGGGCGCCAGCTCGGCGTACGTCTTGGCCTTGTAGACGGCGTCGATGCGCTCGGCGTGCTCCTCCGGCGTGATGCGCCCCTCCGCCAGGGCCTCGCGCAGGCGGTCGGCCACCTCGTCGCGGTCGGCGTCGGACGCGCGCATGCTCGCGGGTGACGGGGCGGCCGGAGGTTCGGAGCCGGAAGGCTGCTCGGGAAGATTCACGGAACCATCATCGCAAACGCGATGTGTCGCGATGAACCCCATCGCGGAAAGTTCTCCGCCGCGCCCGGATCCGGACGCGGCGGAGCCCTCATGCCCTGCGGGTGCCGGTCACGCCCGGCGGAGGTAGTAGGTCAGGCCGAGCTCCTCGTCGCGGTTCGCGGGGACGTCCGCGGGACGGCCCTCGGACACCGCGGTCGCGAGGACCTCGGCGGCCACCTCACCGGAGTGGGCGCGCAGCGCCTCGGCGAGGTCGGTGCCGGTCGCCTCCCACCACAGCTCGATGCGGTCGGTGACCTCCAGCCCGGCGGCCTTGCGGCCCTCCTGGACGAGCCGGACGGCCTCCCGCACCAGGCCGGCGCGGCGCAGCTCGGGCGTGACGGTGAGGTCGAGTGCGACGGTCTCGCCGGCGGCGCTCTCCACCGCCCAGCCGCTGCGCGGCCGCTCGGTGACGATCACGTCGTCCGCCGTCAGCGGCACCGTGCCGAGGTCGGCGGCCTCGACCTGCGCCGTGCCCGCGCGGAGCGCCGCCACGAGCTCCGCGGCGCCGGCGGAGGTGATCGCCTTGGCGACCTTCGGGGTGTCCTTGGCGTAGCGCTTGCCCAGTTCCCGGAAGTTCGGCTTCACCTCGTACTCGACGAGGTCGCCGCCGATGGACGACAGCTCCTCGAAGCCGAGGACGTTCAGCTCCTCGGAGATCTGCGCGCGCAGCTGCTCGGGCAGCGCGGACCAGCCGGGGGCGCCGACGAGGGCGCGGCCGAGGGGCTGGCGGGTCCGGACGCCGCTCGCGGCCCGCGCGGAGCGGCCGAGCTCCACCAGCCGCCGGACGAGCGCCATCTGCGCGGTCAGGGCCTCGTCGAGGAGGCTCTCGTCGACGGTCGGCCAGTCGGCCAGGTGCACCGACTCGGGGCCGCCCTCGGGCCGGATGACATCCCACACGTGGTCGGTGATGAACGGGACGATCGGCGCCATCAGCCGGGTGAGGGTCTCCAGGCACTCGTAGAGGGTGGCGAAGGCGGCCGCGCCCTCCGGGCTCTGCGGGCCCTCCCAGAAGCGCCGCCGGGACCGCCGCACGTACCAGTTGGACAGGTCGTCGACGAACTGCGAGATGCGGCGCCCCGCGCGCGCGGTGTCGAACTCCTCCAGCGCGGTGTCGACCTCGCGGACGGTGCGGTGCAGCTCGGCGAGCGCCCAGCGGTCCAGCAGCGGGCGGTCGGCCGGGGCCGGGGCCTCCGCCATCTGGTCCGGCGTCCAGGCGCGGCCCTGCGACTCGGCGGCGTTGGCGTACAGGACGAAGAACGACGCGGTGTTCCAGTACGTGAGGAGGACCTTGCGGACGATCTCCTCCAGGGCGCCGTGCCCGACGCGGCGGGACGCCCAGGGCAGGCCGCTCGCGGCCATGAACCAGCGCACCGCGTCGGCGCCGTGCTGGTCCATCAGCGGGATGGGCCGAAGGACGTTGCCGAGGTGCTTGCTCATCTTGCGGCCGTCCTCGGCGAGGATCAGGCCGAGGCACACGACGTTCTCGTAGGACGACCGGTCGAACACCAGCGTCCCGACGGCCATGAGGGAGTAGAACCAGCCGCGGGTCTGGTCCTGGGCCTCGCAGATGTACTGGGCCGGGTAGGCGTTCTCGAAGACGTCGTTGTTGCGGTAGGGGGCGCCCCACTGCGCGAACGGCATCGACCCCGAGTCGTACCAGGCGTCGATGACGTCGGGGACGCGGCGCGCCTCCGTGCCGCACCGCGGGCAGGGGAACGCGACGTCGTCCACGTAGGGCCGGTGCGGGTCGAGCGCGGACAGGTCGCGCCCGGCCAGCTCGCCGAGTTCCTTGAGCGACCCGACGCAGGTGACGTGGTCCTCGTCGTCGCCGCAGACCCACAGGGGGAGGGGCGTGCCCCAGTAGCGGCTCCGCGACAGCGACCAGTCGACGTTGTTGCGCAGCCATTCCCCGTACCGGCCGTGCTTGACCGTCTCGGGGTACCAGTTGGTCTTCTCGTTCTCCTCCAGCAGCCGGTCCTTGATCTGCGTGGTGCGGATGTACCAGGCCGGGAGCGCGTAGTAGAGCAGCGGCGTGTGGCAGCGCCAGCAGTGCGGATAGCTGTGGTCGAAGTGCCCGCCGCGGAACAGCAGCCCGCGCGCGCGCAGGTCGTCGGTGAGCGGCTCGTCGGCGTCCTTGAAGAACTTGTTGCCGACGAGGGGCACCTCACGCAGGAAGCGGCCGTCAGGCCCGATCGGGTTGACGATCGGCATGCCGTACCGCTTGCAGACGGTCATGTCGTCGCCGCCGAACGCGGGCGCCTGGTGGACCAGCCCGGTGCCGTCCTCCACGGTGACGTAGTCGCCCAGGACGACGTAGTGCGCGTCCGGGATGTCGACCAGGTCGAAGGGGCGCTGGTAGGTCGTCCGCTCGAGCTCGGTGCCCTGGTAGGCGGCGAGCCGCTCGGCGCCCTCGCCGAGGACCTGGTCGACCAGGGGCTCGGCGACGACGAGCACCTCGTCCGACCCCGCCGGACGGGCCGCGACGTAGGTGACGTCGGGGTGGACGGCGACGGCGGTGTTGGACACCAGGGTCCACGGGGTCGTCGTCCAGATGAGCAGCGAGGCGCCCATCTCGGCGAGCGGCCCGGACGTGACCGGCATCCGCACGTACACCGACGGGCTGGACACCGTCTCGTACCCGCCCGGCTGCCCGAGCTCGTGGTCGGACAGACCCGTCCCGCAGCGCGGGCAGTACGGGGTGATGCGGAAGTCGCGGAACAGCAGGCCCTTGTCGAACACCTGCTTCAGCGACCACCAGACGGCCTCGACGTACTCGGGGTCCATCGTCCGGTACGCCTGGTCGGTGTTGACCCAGTAGCCCATGCGCTCGGTCATCTCTTCGAACGCGTCCACATGGCGCAGGACCGACTCGCGGCAGCGGGCGTTGAACTCCGCGACGCCGTACTCCTCGATGTCCTTCTTGCCGGTGAGGCCGAGCTCCTTCTCGACGGCCACCTCCACCGGCAGGCCGTGGCAGTCCCAGCCGGCCTTGCGGGGGACGTGGCGGCCCTTCATGGTCTTGAAGCGCGGGAAGACGTCCTTGAACACGCGGGCCTCGACGTGGTGGACGCCCGGCATGCCGTTGGCGGTCGGCGGGCCCTCGTAGAACACCCAGGGCTCGCCGGACGCGGTGCGCTCGAGCGACCGCTCGAAGACCTTGTTCTCCTGCCAGCGGCGCAGCATGTCCCGCTCAAGGGCGGGCAGATCGACCTGCGCGGGCAGCGGCCGAAAGGCTCGGCTCACGGTGGCGGACCTCCGGATCGACGTGGACACGTTGACCGGAGGGACGAGGCGCGCGCCCCGCGGTACCACCCTCCTTGACCGCGCCCGTACGGCGCGGCCCGCTTCGTTCAGCGTCTCGGCTGCCGGGTCTACCGCGCCCGCGGCCGGGGGCCGGGGCGTTTCTTCCGGCGGCTCCGGGGTGATCAGACCGCCGCGCGCTCCCCCGGGCTCGCACCGTCCCCGGGTCGCTCATGGCCGCTTGCGGCGGCAGGTGTCCCCATCAGCGCCTGCCGCGTGACTGCTCGTCTGCACTTTAACGCACGCGCGCCCCCCGCTCTTCCCCTTTCCCCGCCCGCCCGGCCCGGCGGGCCGGGTTCCGTTCCTTTGCGATCTCGTACGCCGAGCTGGGGTTTCCGGGCGATCGGCGACCGGGCATAAGCGGTCGGTACCACGGCCCAGGTTGTTTACCGCGTCCGAGAAAGGGGACCTATGCTGCCCGCAGTGCCCGTCGAGGCGATCAGCGCGAGGGAGGCCGACATGGCCGGCGCGACGAAGGGCGCCCTGCCCACGGGGAGGCGGACCGCCGGAAGGCGGGCCGCCGAGGAGCAGGCCGCGGAGGGACGGCCCGCCGAGGCGCCCGCCGCGGAGAGCAAGCGCAAGTCCCCCGCCCGGAAGGGCTCCGCCGGAGGGAGCGGCGGGAGGGCGGCGGAGCCGCGGGAGGGGGGCGCCCCCGCGGCGGCGGAGCTGCCGGTGCGCGAGGGCGAGCACCGGTGGACCCCCGAGGAGCTCGCCGAGGTGCGGGCCGGGCTGCAGGAGCAGATCGAGGGCCTGCGCGCCGAGATCGCCGCGTCCGCCAACCAGATCGCCGAGGGCGACGGCAGCGACGGGGCGGGCGACGACCAGGCCGACGCGGGCGCCAAGACCTACGAGCGCGAGCACGAGCTGGCGCTGGCCTACAATTCACAGGACCTGCTCGCCCAGATCGAGCGGGCCGTCCAGCGGATGGACGCCGGCACGTACGGAACCTGCGAGTCCTGCGCCAAGCCGATCGGCAAGGCGCGACTTCAGGTCTTCCCGCGTGCGACCCTATGTGTGACATGCAAACAACGCGAGGAACGTCGCTGAGCGACTCAACGAACCCAGAGGGCGAGGCCGGGAAGTCCACGGGACCTTCCCGGCCGCGCCGCGTCGGCGTGCTCGTCGCCGTGGCCCTGGCCGCGCTGGTCACCGACGCCGTGTCCAAGATCATCGTGGTGGCGACGCTCCAGGACCGGGAGCCGATCCGGCTGCTCGGCGGGCTGCTGACGCTGCGCGAGACCCGCAACAGCGGTGCCGCGTTCTCCATCGGCACCGGCTACACCGTCGTGTTCACCCTGATCGCCTGCGGCGTGGTGGTGGCCATCCTGCGGACCGCCCGCAACCTGCGGAGCGCGCCGTGGGCGATCTGCCTCGGCCTGCTGCTCGGCGGCGCGGTCGGCAACCTCACCGACCGGATGCTGCGCGAGCCGGCGCCGCTGAAGGGCCACGTCGTCGACTGGATCCAGCTGCCGCACTGGCCGGTGTTCAACCTGGCCGACTCGGCGATCGTGTGCGGCGGCGTCCTCGCCGTGCTGCTCGCCGCGCGGGGCCTCCAGGTCGACGGCACCCGCGTCACCGGCGATGACGACGACGAACCCCCCGCCCCCAAGGCCGAGGACGGCGACGAGGCCGCCGAGCCGGAGCGGGCTCCGGAGGAGAGGGCCTGATGGGCGAGGTGCGCAGCCTCCACGTGCCGGACGGCCTGGAGGGCGAGCGGATCGACGCCGCCCTGGCGCGGCTGTTCGGCCTTTCGCGCGGCGGCGCGGCCGACATCATCGCCGCGGGCGACGTCCTGCTGGACGGCGCCGAGGTGGCCACCAAGTCCGAGCGGCTGCACGCGGGCGCCTGGCTGGAGGTCACGCTGCCGCCGCCGCCCGCCCCGCCCGCGCCGGTCGCCGAGCCCGTCCCGGGGATGGGCATCCTGTTCGAGGACGACGACATCGTCGTGGTGAACAAGCCCGTCGGCGTCGCGGCCCACCCCACCACCGGCTGGACGGGCCCGACCGTCCTCGGCGGGCTGCTCGGCGCCGGGCACACGATCGCGACCAGCGGCGCGGCCGAGCGGCAGGGCATCGTGCACCGGCTGGACGCCAACACCACCGGCGCGATGGTCGTGGCGAAGAGCGAGGTCGCGTACTCGCGGCTCAAGCGGGCCTTCAAGGAGCGCCGCATCGACAAGCGCTACCAGGCGCTGGTGCAGGGCCATCCCGACCCGTTCCGGGGCACGGTCGACGCGCCGATCGACCGGCACCCGTCCGGCGACGGCCGGTTCGCGGTCGTGGCGGGCGGCAAGCCGTCCGTGACCCACTACGACACCGTCGAGGCGTTCCGGGCGGCGACGCTGCTCGACATCGACCTGGAGACCGGCCGCACCCACCAGATCCGGGTGCACATGTCCGCGATCCGGCACCCGTGCGCGGGCGACATGGCCTACGGCGCCGACCCGACGCTCGCGGCGCGGCTCGGCCTGAAGCGCCAGTGGCTGCACGCCGTCCGGCTGGGCTTCGAGCACCCGACCAAGGGCGAGTGGGTGCAGTTCGAGAGCCCGTACCCGGACGACCTGGCCCGCGCCCTGGAGATCGTCGAAGCCGAGTCCTGACCGCTACAGGCCGAGCACGCGCAGGCCGGCGGCGACGCCGGCCGCGGCGACCAGCACCACCAGGAACGGCGCCCGCAGCAGCAGCGCGGCCACGGCCGCGCCCAGCCCCGCGAGGCGGGCGGGGTCGAACTCCAGGGAGCGGCCGTCGGCGAGAACCTGCACGGCGATCAGCGCGGTGAGCAGCGCCACCGGCACGAGGTCGGTGAAGCGGCGCACCCGCGGATCATCCAGGACCCGCTGCGGCGCGACGAGCCCGGCGAGCTTCAGCGCGTAGCAGCCCAGCGCCGTCGCGGCCACGGCGATCCACACGGTCACGGCGCCGCCCTCCGTCCGATCAGGGCGGGCAGCGCGGCGACGGCCGCCAGCATGACCGGCACACCGGGCGGCAGCAGCGGCGTGGCCGCGACCGCGATCACGGCGGCCCCCACGGCCACCCGCACCGCCCCGCCTCCGCTGGTGAGGCGCGGCCACAGCAGGGCCAGGAACGCGGCGGGGCCGAGGACGTCCAGGCCGATCGCCTCCGGGTCGCCGAGCCGGGCCGCGCCGACCGCTCCGAGCAGCGTGGTGAGGTTCCAGGCCAGGTAGAGGGTGACGGCGGTGGTGTAGAAGCCGGCGCGGGCCGCGGCCCGGTCGCGCTGCGCGGTCGCGACGGCGGCGGTCTCGTCGATGACGACGTGCGCGGTGAGCAGCCGCCGCCAGCCGCGCACGCCGAGCGTGCCGGCGAGCCGCAGCCCGTACAGGGCGTTGCGCCCGCCGAGCAGCACGGCGCCGAGCGAGCCGGCGACCAGGCCGCCGCCCCCGCCGACCACGCCGGCCAGCGCGAATTGGGACGCGCCCGTGAACGCCAGCAGGCTCAGCACGCACGCCTGCGCGACGGTGAGGCCGGCGGTGACGGCCGCCGCGCCGAACGCCACCCCGGACACGCCCACGGCGACGCCGACGCTCAGCCCGTCCCGGACGGCGCTCGCCCGGGCGCCCTCGTCCGGCACCGCGCCCTCGTCCGGTACCGCGCCCTCGCCGGGCGCCGTGTCGACCGCGCTCATCGGCGGGCTTCGGCGGCGTCCAGGCCGGCCTCGATGATCGCGTTCACGATGGGGGCGAGCCGGGCGGCGCCGAGGGAGGGGGCGCGGGCGGCCATCGCCTCGACGATCTCCCGCTCGCGGCGCGGGTCGCGGCCGGCGAAGCCGCCGACCGGCTTGAGCCGCTGCACGGCGGCGGCGACCGCGGCGCGGTGCTCCAGCAGGGTCGCGAGGGCCGCGTCGATGCCGTCGATCGCGGCCCGGGCCTCGCCGAGGGTGGTGACGGCGCCGGCGGACGGCAGCGCGACCCGCAGCTCGGCGGGGTCGGTCACCTGGTCGGGCATGGGGTTCCCTCTCATGCTGCGGCGGGCCGCACGGGGAAGAGCCGGTGCCGGGGCCGCGCCTGGTCGATGCGAATCGCAGGGAAGGGCGAAGCCCGATGGGCTCCGCCTCGGCCGGCTCCGGGGTCGTCGCTCAGGTCGCCGCGGCGACCGGCTCACCCGGAGCCGGCTGCGTAAACCTGGGATAGCGACGTGCCATGGCCCCGATGGTAGGCGGTGCCGCCCCGCGTGCCAAACTCCGGACAGGGCGTCCCACGTGCTGAGACGTCCGGCCGGGGCCGTCCGGATTGGGCGCGTCGGGGCGCGTGGGGCCCCGGGGGCGGGTTAGGCTCTCAGGACCGCGTCCTCCCGGCGGCCCCGCCGGGTGGACGATCTTCCCCCGGGACCGATACCGCCACCGCGTGCCACCGGTGCGCGGGCGGTCGCATGCGACGAGCAGGAGGCGCAGCACGCATGGCCGACTCTTTCGTTCACCTGCATGTTCATACGGAGTACTCCATGCTCGACGGAGCGGCCCGGCTGAAGCAGATGTTCGAAGAGGTCGGCCGGCAGAAGATGCCGGCGATCGCGATGACCGACCACGGCAACATGCACGGCGCCTACGACTTCCACAAGCAGGCGACGGCCGCCGGGGTCACGCCGATCATCGGCATCGAGGCGTACATGGCGCCCGAGTCCCGCTACCACAAGAAGAAGGTCCAGTGGGGCGAGCCGAGCCAGAAGCGCGACGACGTCTCCGGCGGCGGCCTGATCAACCACATGACGCTGTGGGCGCGCAACAAGACCGGCCTGCACAACATGTTCAAGCTGTCGAGCCGCGCCTACACCGAGGGCTTCGTCTTCAAGTACGCCCGGATGGACGAGGAGCTGCTCGCCGAGCACGCCGACGGCGTGATGGGCACGACGGGCTGCCCGTCCGGCAAGATCCAGACCCGGCTGCGGCTCGGCCAGTTCGACGAGGCGCTGAAGGCCGCCGCCACCTTCCAGGACATCCTCGGCAAGGACAACTACTTCCTCGAGCTGATGGACCACGGGCTGGAGATCGAGCGCCGCGTCCGCGACGGCCTGATCGAGATCAGCAGGAAGCTGAACATCCCGCCGGTGGTGACGAACGACTCGCACTACACGCACGAGTCCGAGGCCACCGCGCACGACGCGCTCCTGTGCGTCCAGGTGGGCAAGCAGCTCGCCGACCCGGACCGGTTCCGGTTCGACGGCAGCGGCTACTACCTGAAGACGGCGGAGGAGATGCGCGGCATCGACACCTCCGACATCTGGCTGGAGGGCTGCCGCAACACGCTGCTCATCGCGGAGAAGGTCGACCCGGCGGGGATGTTCGAGTACCGCGACCTCAGCCCGCGCTTCCCCGTCCCCGAGGGTGAGACCGAGGAGAGCTGGTTCCGCAAGGAGGTCTGGAAGGGCCTGGAGCGCCGCTTCCCGGACGGCCTGCCGGACGGCTACAAGGAGCAGGCCGAGTACGAGATGGGCGTCATCCTCGGCAAGGGGTACCCGTCCTACTTCCTCGTCGTCGCCGACTTCATCATGTGGGCCAAGGAGAACGGCATCCTGGTCGGCCCGGGCCGCGGGTCGGCCGCGGGCTCGCTGATCGCCTACGCGATGGGGATCACCGACCTCGACCCGATCCCGCACGGGCTGATCTTCGAGCGGTTCCTGAACCCCGAGCGCGCGTCCATGCCCGACATCGACATCGACTTCCCTGAAGACCGGCGCGCCGAGGTCATCAAGTACACGACGGAGAAGTGGGGCGCCGACAAGGTCTCCTTCATCGCCACCTTCGGCACCATCAAGGCGAAGGCCGCGATCAAGGACGCGGGCCGCGTCCTCGGGTTCCCGTACGCGCTCGGCGACCGGATCTCCAAGGCGTTCCCGCCGGCGGTGATGGGTAAGGACATCCCGCTGTCGGGCATCTTCGACGAGAAGCACCCGCGCCACGGCGAGGCGGGCGAGCTGCGCAAGCTGTACGAGGAAGAGACCGACGTCAAGCAGATCATGGATCTGGCGCAGGGCCTGGAGGGCCTGATCCGCCAGACCGGGGTGCACGCCGCCGGGATCATCATGTCCGGTGAGACGATCACCGACCACGTCCCGATCATGCGCCGGGACGCCGACGGCGCGATCATCACGCAGTTCGACTATCCGACCTGCGAGACGCTCGGCCTGCTGAAGATGGACTTCCTGGGCCTGCGGAACCTGACGATCATCGACGACGCGCTCAAGGGCATCAAGAAGAACAAGGGCGTCGACGTCGACCTGCTCGCGCTGCCGCTGGACGACCAGCCGACCTACGATCTGCTCGCCCGCGGCGACACGCTGGGCGTGTTCCAGTTCGACGGCGGCCCGATGCGGTCGCTGCTGCGGCTGATGAAGCCCGACAACTTCGAGGACATCTCCGCCGTCGGCGCCCTGTACCGGCCGGGCCCGATGGGCGCGAACTCCCACACCAACTACGCGCTCCGCAAGAACGGCCAGCAGGAGATCACTCCGATCCACCCGGAGCTGGAGGAGCCGCTCAAGGAGATCCTCGACACGACCTACGGCCTGATCGTCTACCAGGAGCAGGTCATGGCGATCGCGCAGAAGGTGGCGGGCTACACGCTCGGCAAGGCGGACCTGCTCCGCCGCGTCATGGGCAAGAAGAAGAAGGCGGAGCTGGACGCGCAGTTCGTCGGCTTCGAGCAGGGCATGATCGACAACGGCTTCTCCAAGGAGGCCGTGAAGACGCTGTGGGACATCCTCGTCCCGTTCTCCGACTACGCGTTCAACAAGGCGCACTCGGCCGCGTACGGCCTGGTGTCGTACTGGACGGCCTACCTCAAGGCGAACTACCCGGCCGAGTACATGGCGGGCCTGCTCACCTCGGTCGGCGACGACAAGGACAAGAGCGCCCTCTACCTGTCGGAGTGCCGCCGGATGGGGCTGAAGGTCCTGCCGCCGGACGTCAACACCTCCGAGGCCGACTTCACCCCGCTCGGCGACACCGAGATCAGGTTCGGCCTGTCGGCGGTCCGCAACGTCGGCCACAACGTGGTGGACGGCATCGTCGCCGCCCGGCGGGAGAAGGGCGCCTACACCGACTTCAACGACTTCCTGAACAAGGTCCCGCCGCAGGTGTGCAACAAGCGGGTCGTGGAGTCGCTGATCAAGGCGGGCGCGTTCGACGAGCTGGGCCACCAGCGCAAGGCGCTGCTGATGGTGCACGAGCAGGCCATCGACTCGGTCATCGACATCAAGCGCAAGGAGGCCGTCGGCCAGGACTCGCTGTTCGGCGCGCTGGAGGAGGACGGCGGCGAGGACGCGTTCGCCGTCGCGATCCCCGAGGGCGAGGAGTGGGACAAGACGACCCTGCTCGCCTTCGAGCGGGAGATGCTCGGCCTGTACGTCTCCGACCACCCGCTCCTCGGCGTCGAGCACATCCTGGAGCGCGAGGCCGACTGCGCGATCGCCTCGCTGAACGAGGGGGAGCGGCCGGACGGCCAGATCGTGGTCGTCGCGGGCCTGCTGTCCGGGCTGCAGCGCAAGGTCACCAAGCAGGGCAACTCGTGGGCGATGTTCCAGCTGGAGGACCTCGCCGGCTCGATCGAGGTGCTGTGCTTCCCGTCGTCCTACCAGCTGTGCTCCACGCTGCTCGCCGAGGACGCGATCCTGATCGTCAAGGGCAAGCTGGACCGCCGCGAGGACGTCGCGAAGATCATCGCGATGGAGGTCACCCAGCCCGACCTGACGGTCACCGACGCGACGGGCCCGCTGTCGGTCACGATGCCGCTCGGCCGGTGCACGCCGCCGACGGTGTCGCGGCTGAAGGAGGTGCTGGTCACCCACCCCGGCTCCGCCGAGGTGCACCTGCACATCCAGAACGGGCCGCGCACCACGGTCGTCCGGCTGGACGACCGGCTCCGGGTGGCCCCGTCCCCGGCGCTGATGGGCGACCTGAAGCAGCTCCTCGGCCCGTCCTGCCTCGGCTGAGGGGCGCCCGCCGATGCCCGCCCGCTGCTGCGCCGCGCCGGCGCTGGCGCGCCTCCTCGTCCTCGCGAACGGGGAGGCGACCCGCTACTCGGTGAGCGGCTGCGCCGCGTGCGGCGGAGCGGTGATCGAGTACTACAACTACGACGACTGGGACACCGGCAACCCGGCCGACTACGAGAAGTACTGGTGGTGGCGGATGGACGCCGCCGACACGGCCGCGTTCCGGGAGGCGGTCGCCGCGTGCCCGGCGCCGCTCGACCCGGACTGCCCCTGCGCCGTCCACCGGGCCCTCAAGTGGCGGACGCCCGACCCGCTGCCGCCGTCCAGGGAGACCCCGCACGACACCGCCGAGGTCCCGCGGACCCGCTTCACGGTCGAGGACGGCAAGATCCGCTGGGCGGCCTCCTGACCCGCCAGGCGTCCTGCGCTCAGCGGCCCAGCAGTTCCCGGGCCGCGGGGACGACGTCCCGGGCCCAGCGGCGCAGCTGGGTCTCGCCGGTGTTCTCGGGCCAGTAGACGAACGCGTCGAACCCGGTCCCGGTGGCGAGCTCGGCGATGACGTGCGCCCAGCCCGCCGCGTCCGTGCGGATCGGCTCCTCGCCCCAGAGCCGGACGGTCCCGGGCGCCTCGGTGACGTCGCCGACGAGCTGGGCGATGCGGGTGATCGCGGACGGGTCGCGCCCGGCGTCCTCGGCGGCGCCGGTGATGGTGTCCTGCGCGCCGCGCCACTTCTCGTACGGCAGGTAGTGCGGGATGGGCGCCGCCCAGCCGTCCCCGGCGCGGCCGGTGAGCGCGAGCGCCTTCGGCCCGACGGCGCCGATCCAGATGCCGACGGGATGCGCCGGCGCGGGGCCCGCGTGGACGCCCCGCACCGCGTAGTGCTCCCCGCCGGCCCTGGCGGTCTCGCCCTGCCGCCACATCGCCCGGATGACGTCGATGGCCTCCTCCAGCGCGCGCAGGGCGTCGCCGGCCGTCCGGTCGGGCCCGCCCATGGCGGCGATGGCGGGCCAGAATGCGCCGGCGCCGAGCGCGAGCTCGAACCGGCCGCCGCTGAGCAGGTCGAGGGTGGCGGCCTGCTTGGCGAGGACGGCGGGGCCGCGCAGCGGCAGGCTCGCCACGTCCGGGAACACCCGCAGCCGCTCGGTGCCGGCGAGCACGGTGGCGATGACCGCCATCGTGTCGCCGAGGTCGGCCGCGTAGGGATGGTCCTGGACGCCGAGCAGGTCGAGGCCGTCGGCGTCGGCGAGCGCGGCCAGGGCGCGGACGCCGTCCAGCCCGGCGGCGACCGGGGCGAGCTGCACACCGAAGCGATAGTCCATGATCCAGAAACTACCGGCGCGGGCCGGAACGCGAATCAGTAGCGCTACTGGCGCGCCCTACCGGCGTGCCCGCGTGTCAGCCGCCGAGGACGGCGGGGGCCAGCTCCGCGTGCCAGTCGACGAAGCGGCCGAGGCCGTCGAAGGAGGCGCGGGCGGTGCCGCCGCCGGGCAGCGCGGCCTCGGTGACCGTGTCGGTCTGCCGGTAGGGGACGCGGTGGTGGGAGAGCAGGCCGGCGAGCGTCAGCCGGGGCTCGTGCGGGAACAGGCTCGCCGCGTTCGCCAGCAGGCGGGGCAGGGGGACCGGGTCCCAGCGGGCGGCCGGCACCTGCGGGTCGTCGACGTGCAGGTAGGCGGAGCCGCCGTCGTAGCCGGCGCCGATGTAGCCGGCCCCGCCGAGGACGCCGCCGGCGGCCATCGCGATCAGCTCGCCGCCGTGCCCGGCCGGGCCCTCGTACCAGGACAGGTCGACCTCGGGGGTGGTGAACTCGGGGATGCCGAGGCGCTCGCCGAGCGTCCGGATGCCGAGCGTCGGGGCGACCGCCGGGTGGGCGTCGCCGAACTGCGGGTTCGCCCAGCCCCACAGCCAGGTGCGCTCGCGGGCCGCGTAGCTGCCGAGCAGCGACACGCGGACCGTGACGCCGCCGCTGGCGTAGGTGCGGGCGGTCAGGTCGGCGCTCCAGTCCTCGCGCGGCAGGAACTCGGCGAGCGTCTCCTGCTGCTGCAGGACGACGGCCGCGCGCGCGGCGCCGAGGCGTTCGAACGCAGGACTGAATCCGGACATGTCGGGCACATTATCCCAGTAATCGGGGCTGTCGTGGGCGGGAATCGGACACCCTTCGAGAGTCGATCGGCCGAACCGGGCAGGCTAGGCTTTCGCTGTCACGGGACTTACAGCTAGGAGCGTACGAGGTGCGGCGACCCGCCGGGAGGCTCTTCGCGACGAGGTCCTGGCTGACCTGGGCCGTCACCACCGCGATCATGGCGCTGCTGGGCCCGCTCGCGGGCCTGCTGTGGGCGGCCTCCGCCCCCCGGGTGACGTATGTGATCGTGCAGGGTGAGGCGCTTCTGGCCGATCCGGAAGGGCAGGGCCCGATCGCCACCGACGCGCGGTTCGCCCTGATCGCCCTCGTCGCCGGGATCCTGTGCGGCGCCGCCGCGTACGCGGCGGGCGGCCGGGGCAACGACCTCGCGCTGCTGTTCGGCCTGGCCGCCGGCGGGTGCGCCGCGGCCGTCCTCGCCTGGAAGACCGGCCACCTCATCGGGCTCGGCGACTTCCAGGACGCGGTCCGGCACGCGCGCGACGGCACCACCGTCACCGGCGTCGCCGACCTGCGGGCCACGGGCGTGCTGATGTTCTGGCCGCTGCCCGCCGTGGCCGTGTACGGCCTGCTGGAGCTGGCCGTCCGGCGGCTACCCGCGGGCGATCGCGGCGACGCGGGCGCCGGTGAGCCGGATGAGGTCGGCGGGGGCGAGCTCGATCTGGAGTCCGCGCCGACCGGCGGAGACGTAGACGGTCGCGAGCGCTGACACCGACGCGTCGACCACCGCCGGGAGGGCGCGCCGCTGCCCGAGCGGGCTGATCCCGCCGACGACGTAGCCGGTGGCGCGCTCGGCGTCCTTCGGGTCGGCCATCCGCGCCTTCTTCCCGCCGCCCGCCGCCGCGAGCGCCTTCAGGTCCAGGGTGGCCGACACGGGCACGATCCCCACGGTGAGCCGCCCGTCCACCTCCGCCAGCAGCGTCTTGAACAGCTGCCCGTACGGGACGCCGAGGGCGTCGGCGGCGGCCTCCCCGTAGGACTCGGCGTCCGGGTCCACCTCGTAGGAGTGCAGCGTGTACTCGATCTTCGCCTTGGTCGCGGCGACGGTCGCCGGGGTGCCCTTGCCGCCCTTGGCCCTGGTGCTCATGGGGAGAGTCTGCCGTGTCCGCCCGCGCCGGCGGGAGCGGGTTTCCCCGCGGTGCCGGCTCGGCCGGAGTCAGTTCGGGGTGATCGCCCCGTCCAGGAACTGCCCGGCGGGGATCATCGGCAGGATGTCGAGGATGCGGTTCTCGCGGGCCAGCAGGTCGCGCTCGGCGGCGAGGCGGAGCGCCGCGTCCTCGCACTCCAGCAGGCGCTGCTTCTCGTGCCCGTCCAGGACGAGCGCCGCCGCGATCGCGTACGACAGCGCGACCGGGTCGTCCGGCGGCTCCGCCGCCTCCGGCGGGCCGGCGCCGGCCGCGCCGAGCCGGTGCCGGTAGAGCCGGAACAGCCGCCGCACCCGCGCCGCCACCGGCCCGGGGTCGGCGCCCGCCTCCTCGGGCAGGAACTCGACCTCGCCCTGCAGGTAGGGCCGCGACCGGTCCAGCTCCTTGATCCGGAACCGCCGGGCGCCGACCGTCACGATGTCGTAGCGGCCGTCGGGGTGCGGGGTTGCCTCGCGCAGCTCGGCGACGCAGCCGACGTCGGCGAGCCGGTGCGCGGCGCCCTCGCCGACCTCGTGGCCGAGCTGGATGCCGACGACCCCGAACCCGCGCGGCTCGGGCCGCTCCAGCAGGTCGGCGACCAGCCGGCGGTACCGGTCCTCGAACAGGTGCAGGGGCAGCACCAGCCCCGGGAACAGCACGGTGCCCAGGGGGAACAGGGCGAGCCGCTCGGTCACACTCTCACTCCCGCGTCCTGGGCGCCGCCGGGAGGACGCCCCCGCCGCCAGGGTACGTGCATATTGATGATCTTGGTAAGGGATGTTTTTTCACAGTGTGAAGCCGCTGTCACCGCGCCGGGCCATTCCCGCCGATTGGCCCTGCCGCCGCGCCGGGGCGGCCGGTAGCGTCGGCGCCATGAGGATGCTCGTCGTCGATGCGCTGGCCGACCGCCCGTTCGCCGGGAACCCCGCCGGGGTGTGCCTGCTGGACGGCCCGGCCGACCCGGAGTGGATGCAGCGGGTCGCCGCCGAGATGCGGCACTCGGAGACGGCGTTCGTCCGCCCGGTGGACGAGCCCGGCGCCGACTTCGAGCTCCGGTGGTTCACCCCGCTCGCGGAGGTCGCCCTCTGCGGGCACGCCACGATGGGCTCGGCGCACGCCCTCTACGACACCGGGACCGTCGCGGCGGACCGCCCGATCCGCTTCCGGACGCTCCAGAGCGGCGTCCTCACCGTCACCCGGGAGCCCGGCGGCGAACTGGCGATGGACTTCCCCGCCGCGCCGGCCGCACCGGTCGACGTCCCCGAGGGGCTCGCCGAAGCGCTCGGCCTGCCGGTGCTGCGCGCCGGCCGCAACGGCCAGAACGACGTCCTGGCCGAGGTCGCCGACGAGACGGCCGTGCGCAAGGCCGCCCCCGACATCCCGGCGCTCGCGCGGCTCGACGCGCGCGGCGTGATCGTCACGGCGGCCGCCGACCCGGGCCGCGGGTACGACTTCGTGTCCCGGTTCTTCGCGCCGCGCGTCCTGCCCGGCGACGCCGAGGACCCCGTCACCGGCTCCGCCCACTGCGCCCTCGCGCCGTACTGGGCCGCGCGGTTCGGCCGCGACACGCTGACCGGATACCAGGCGTCGGCGCGCGGCGGGCACGTCGGCGTCGCGCTGCGCGGCGACCGCGTGACCCTGTCGGGGCGGGCCGTCACGGTGCTCGACGGCACCCTGCGGATCTGAGGGACACGCCGCGTCTCGGGAGCTGAGACGATGCGCGGGGGACGGGGCCCACTCCGTAGACTGGACGGGTGATTTCCCGTATCGACCTGCGCGGCTCGCTTCCCGGCGACCTGCGCTCCGTGCTGCCCCGCGCCGAACTCGACGTCGAGGCCGCCCTGGACAAGGTGCGGCCCATCTGCGAGGACGTGCGCCATCGCGGCTCGGACGCGGTACGGGAGTACACGAGGGCCTTCGACGGCGTCGAGCTGGAGAGCACGCGGGTGCCGGTGGCGGCCGTCCACCAGGCCCTCGCCGCCCTCGCCCCCGCCGTCCGCGACGCGCTGGAGGAGAGCATCCGCCGCGCCCGCGCCGTGCACCGCGACCAGCGCCGCACCGACGTGACCACGCAGGTCGTGCCGGGCGGCACCGTCACCGAGCGGTGGATCCCGGTCGGCCGGGTCGGGCTGTACGTGCCGGGCGGGCGGGCCGTGTACCCGTCCAGCGTGGTCATGAACGTCGTCCCCGCGCAGGAGGCCGGCGTCGGCTCCCTCGCGGTGACCTCGCCCGCGCAGAAGGACTTCGGCGGCCTGCCGCACCCGACGATCCTGGCGGCGTGCGCGCTGCTCGGGGTGGACGAGGTGTACGCGGCCGGCGGCGCCCAGGCGATCGCGATGTTCGCCTACGGCACCGGCGAGTGCCCCCGCGCCGACCTGGTCACCGGGCCCGGCAACGTCTACGTCGCCGCCGCCAAGCGGCTGCTCAAGGGCGTGATCGGCATCGACGCCGAGGCCGGCCCGACCGAGATCGCGATCCTCGCCGACGACACCGCGAGCCCGGTGGACGTCGCCGCCGACCTGATCAGCCAGGCCGAGCACGACACGCTCGCCGCCGCCGTCCTCGTCACCGACTCGGTGCGGCTCGCCGACGAGGTCGAGACCGAGCTGAAGGCCCAGGTCGCGCGGACCCGGCACACCGAGCGGATCACCGAGGCGCTCGCCGGGCGGCAGTCCGGCATCGTGCTCGTCGACACCGTCGAGGACGGCCTGAAGGTCGTCGACGCCTATGCCGCCGAGCACCTGGAGATCCAGACCGCCGACGCCGCCGCGGTCGCCGCCCGCGTCCGCAACGCCGGCGCGGTCTTCGTGGGGCCGCACGCCCCGGTGTCGCTCGGCGACTACCTCGCCGGGTCCAACCACGTGCTGCCGACCGGCGGGTGCGCCTGCCACTCCTCCGGGCTGTCGGTCCAGTCGTTCCTGCGCGGCGTGCACGTCGTCGAGTACGACCGGGACGCCCTCGCCGAGGCCACCGCGCGGGTCGTCGCGCTCGCCGAGGCCGAGGACCTGCCCGCGCACGGCGCCGCCCTGAAGGCCCGCTTCGACTGGGAGATCCCTTCGTGACCTCGCTCAACGACCTGCCGCTGCGGGACGACCTGCGCGGCCGGGAGCCCTACGGCGCGCCGCAGCTGGACGTCCCGTACGCGCTGAACACCAACGAGAACCCGTACCCGCCGTCCGAGCGCCTGGTGAAGGCCCTCGGCGAGGCGGTGATGGACGTCGCCGGGACGCTGAACCGCTACCCCGACCGCGACGCCGTCGCGCTCCGCGCCGACCTCGCGGCGTTCCTGGACACCGACACGCCCGGCGTCGGCCTCACCCGGGAGCGGGTGTGGGCGGCCAACGGCTCCAACGAGATCATCCAGCAGATCCTGCAGGCGTTCGGCGGGCCGGGCCGCACCGCGCTCGGCTTCGAGCCGTCCTACTCGATGCACCCGATCATCACCGCGGTGTCCGGCACCCGCTGGGTGAACGCGTTCCGCGACGAGGACTTCGGCCTCGAACCCGAGCGCGCGGTCGCCGCCGTCGAGGAGCACCGCCCCGACGTCGTGTTCCTCACCTCGCCGAACAACCCGACCGGCACCGCGCTGCCGCTCGCCGCGATCGAGGCCGTGCTGGAGGCCGCGCCGGGCATGGTCGTCGTCGACGAGGCGTACGCCGAGTTCCGCCGGGCCGGCACCCCCTCGGCGCTGACGCTGCTGGACGGCAACCCGCGGCTGATCGTCACCCGGACGATGTCGAAGGCGTTCGCGATGGCCGGCACCCGGCTCGGCTACCTGGCCGCCGACCCCGCCGTCATCGACGCGCTGCTGCTCGTCCGGCTGCCCTACCACCTGTCGTCGGTCACCCAGGCCGTCGCCCGCACCGCCCTCGCGCACGGCGAGGAGCTGCTCGGCGGCGTCGCGGCGCTGCGCCGCGAGCGCGACGACCTCGTGGCGTGGCTGCGCGGCGAGGGGTTCCGGGTGGCCGACTCCGACGCCAACTTCGTCCTGTTCGGGACGTTCGAGAACCGACGTAGGGTCTGGGAGAGCATGCTCGAACGCGGCGTGCTGATCCGGGAGGTCGGCCCGCCCGAGTGGCTGCGGGTCAGCGTCGGCACCCCCGCCGAGATGGCCGCGTTCCGCACCGTATTGAAGGAGAGTCTGTGACGCGCAAGGGACGGGTCGAGCGCGGGACCAAGGAGACCCAGGTCCTCGTCGAGATCGACCTCGACGGGACGGGGCAGGTCGACGTCGCGACCGGCGTGGGGTTCTTCGACCACATGCTGGCCCAGCTCGGCAAGCACGGATCGTTCGACCTGACCGTCAAGACCGCCGGCGACCTGCACATCGACAGCCACCACACGATCGAGGACACCGCGATCGCACTCGGCCAGGCGTTCCGGGAGGCGCTCGGCGACAAGGCCGGCATCCGCCGCTTCGCCGACGCGTCCATCCCGCTCGACGAGGCGCTCGCGCAGGTCACCGTGGACGTCTCCGGCCGCCCCTACCTGGTGCACGTCGAGCCGGATGGCATGGCCCCGATGATCGGCCCCGAGTACGACACCACGATGACCCGGCACATCTTCGAGTCGTTCGTCTCGAACGCCCGGGTGGCGCTGCACGTCCACGTGCCGTACGGGCGCAACGCCCACCACATCGTCGAGGCGCAGTTCAAGGCCCTCGCCCGCGCGCTGCGCGACGCGGTGGCGTTCGACCCGAAGGTGCACGGCGTCCCCTCCACCAAGGGGGCCCTGTAGCCGTGGAGATCGGCGACCTGCACTTCACCTACGGCACCATGGCGGTCTTCGCGGTCGCGGTGTTCCTGCTGGCCGGGGTGTACAGCTTCATCAAGCAGGGCATCAAGATCGGCGCGCTGATCCTGCTCGTGCTGGCCGGGCTCGCGTTCGCCGGCGGGGTGATGTGGCTGTGACCCGGGTCGTCGTCCTCGACTACGGCTCGGGCAACCTGCGCTCGGCCGAGCGCGCCGTCGCCCGCGCCGGCGCCGAGGTGACCGTCACCGCCGACTGGGACGCCGCGCTGGACGCCGACGGCCTGGTCGTGCCGGGCGTCGGCGCGTTCGCCGCCTGCATGGCGGGGCTGCGCGCGGTCCGCGGCGACCAGATCATCGGCCGCCGCCTCGCCGGCGGGCGCCCCGTCCTCGGCATCTGCGTCGGCATGCAGATCCTGTTCGCCAAGGGCATCGAGCACGGCGTCACCACCGAGGGCTGCGGCGAGTGGCCCGGCACGGTCGACCGGCTGAACGCGCCGGTCGTCCCGCACATGGGCTGGAACACCGTCGACGTCCCCGAGGGCTCGGTCCTGTTCGACGGGCTGGCGGACGCGCGGTTCTACTTCGTCCACTCCTACGCCGCCCGCAGCTGGGACCTGGAGCCCGACCCCACCGGCCGCATCGAGCCGCCGCTGGTCACCTGGGCCGAGCACGGCGACCGCTTCGTCGCGGCGGTGGAGAACGGCCCGCTGTGCGCCGCCCAGTTCCATCCGGAGAAGTCCGGCGACGCCGGCGCCCAGCTGCTGCGCAACTGGCTCGGCACGCTCGGCTGAGAGCACCGACCACCCCGTCCACCAGCATCGATAGGGTTTCCGCATGACTTTGACGCTCCTTCCCGCGGTCGACGTCGCCGACGGGCAGGCGGTCCGCCTGGTCCAGGGCGAGGCCGGCACCGAGACCTCCTACGGCGCCCCGCTCGACGCGGCGCTCGCCTGGCAGCGGGCGGGGGCGGAGTGGATCCATCTGGTCGACCTGGACGCGGCGTTCGGGCGCGGCTCCAACCGGGAGCTGCTCGCCGAGGTGACCGGGCGACTGGACGTGAAGGTGGAGCTGTCCGGCGGCATCCGCGACGACGCGTCGCTGGAGGCGGCCCTGTCCACCGGCTGCGCCCGCGTCAACATCGGCACCGCCGCCCTGGAGGACCCGGAGTGGTGCCGCAAGATCATCGCCTCCCACGGCGACAAGATCGCGGTGGGGCTGGACGTGCGGGGCACGACGCTCGCCGCCCGCGGCTGGACGCGGGAGGGCGGCGACCTGTGGGAGGTCCTCGCCCGCCTGGAGGACGACGGCTGCCCCCGCTACGTCGTCACCGACGTCACCAAGGACGGGACGCTGCGCGGCCCCAACACCGAGCTGCTCCGCGAGGTCTGCTCGCGGACCGACAAGCCCGTCATCGCGTCCGGCGGCGTGTCCTCGCTCGACGACCTGCGGGCGCTGGCCGGCCTGGTGCCCGACGGCGTCGAGGGCGCGATCGTCGGCAAGGCGCTGTACGCGCAGGCGTTCACGCTCGAAGAAGCCCTGGAGGCCGTGAAGTGACCGTGGCCGTGCGGGTGATCCCGTGCCTGGACGTCGACGCCGGGCGCGTGGTCAAGGGCGTCAACTTCCAGAACCTGCGGGACGCCGGCGACCCGGTGGAGCTCGCGCGCCGCTACGACGCCGAGGGCGCCGACGAGCTGACGTTCCTCGACATCACCGCCTCCAGCGCCGACCGGTCCACGACCTACGAGGTGGTGCGCCGCACCGCCGAGCAGGTGTTCATCCCGCTGACGGTCGGCGGCGGCGTCCGGACGGTCGAGGACGTCGACCGGCTGCTGCGCGCGGGCGCCGACAAGGTGTCCATCAACACCGCCGCGATCGCGCGGCCGGAGTTCCTGCGGGAGGCCGCGCACCGCTTCGGGTCGCAGTGCGTGGTGCTGTCGGTGGACGCCCGGCGCGCCGCGGGCACCGCGTCGGGGTTCGAGGTCACCACGCACGGCGGCCGCAAGGGGACCGGCATCGACGCGATCGAGTGGGCCCGCCGCGGCGAGGAGCTCGGGGTCGGGGAGATCCTGCTGAACTCCATGGACGCCGACGGCACCAAGGCCGGCTTCGACCTGGAGATGCTCCGCCGCGTCCGGGAGACCGCGTCGGTGCCGGTGATCGCCAGCGGCGGCGCCGGCGCCGCCGCGCACTTCGCGCCCGCCGTGGCGGCGGGCGCCGACGCCGTCCTCGCCGCGAGCGTCTTCCACTTCGGCGAGCTGACGATCTCCGAGGTCAAGTCGGCGCTGCGCGCGGCGGGCAACCCCGTCCGCTGACCCCCCCGAGCAAGGAACCCCCCGTATGACCATCGCGTTCGCGACCTGCTCGTCGCTGCCCGACGGGAGCGACGACGTCCAGGCCCTGATCGGCGCGCTCGCCCCGCTCGGCGTCGCCGCCGAACCCGTGATCTGGGACGCCGCCGTCGACTGGTCCCGCTACGACCTCGTCGTCATCCGCTCCACCTGGGACTACACCGAGCGCCGCGACGAGTTCACGGCCTGGGCGGACGCCCTGCCGCGCGTCCTCAATCCGGCCGGAATCATCCGCTGGAACACCGACAAGCGCTACCTGCGCGACCTCGCCGCGGCCGGGCTGCCGGTCGTCCCTACCCGCTGGGACCCCGCGGACGTCCCGGCCGACTGGCCGGAGTACGTGATCAAGCCGGCGGTCTCCATCGGCTCCGGCGACACGGCCCGCTGGGGCCAGGGCGAGGAGGAGCAGGCCCGCGCCCACCTGCGCTCGCTGCGCGACGCGGGCCGGACGGCGATGGTCCAGCCGTACCTGTCCGCGGTCGACACCGCCGGCGAGACGGCGCTGGTCTACTGCGACGGCGAATTCAGCCACGCCGGGCGCAAGGCCCAGATCCTCACCGCCGGGGCCGGCATCGAAGGACCCGTGCGCGGCGACACCACCCGCGGGCAGGTCACCGCCGCGACCGCCACCGAGGCGGAACTGGACGTCGCGAGCCGCGCCCTGGCCGCCGTCCCCGGCGGCGAGGACCTCCTCTACGCCCGCGTCGACCTCATCCCCGGCCCGGACGGCGCGCCGCTCATCGTCGAACTGGAGCTCACCGAGCCGAACCTCTACCTCCAGCACGGCCCCGGCAGCGCCGAACGCTTCGCCAAGGCCATCACCGCCCGGTTGTGCTGACCCAGGGGGGCGACCCCCTGGAACCCCCGTTGCTGTGTTGGCCCAGGGGGGCGACCCCCTGGAACCCCCGTTACGGTCGGCGGGCCGTTTCCCGATCCGCTGGCGCGTCTCGTGAAACAGCCCGCCGACC